>CBDVEF010000314.1:0-2461 GCA_965372935.1 uncultured bacterium
ACTGAAAGCATATGTTAAATATTTCTCAAAATATTGCTCAATATTATATATATTTGAAAATGATTTTTTTAAAAAACTGTCACCTATATTCTTAATAAATGCAAGATGGTTATCAGCGTTTACAAGAATAAGTGTGCTTAATATATTATCTACTATAATACCTGTCTTTTCTTTTTCAGTTTTGAAACAATCTGTTCCCAGCATTAGATATTCTTTTAAAAGTAAAAATTCTTCGTTATTCATATCTGTACCGTTAAAATATCTAAATCCGTTCTTATTTTTATATGAATCAACAATTGAAAATATCTCTTTCTTCAATCTTACCATATTTAATAATCCCGCTTTTTCAGGGAATACATAATTTGAAAAATTTCTGTACAACATAATTCTTGACAACAGTACAACATCCTGATTTACTGAATCCACATTTACCCACTCAGGAGTTATTCCTATTAATTTATTCACATCCGCTGATTTAATCTTCTGCACTTAGTTTCTCCCTTACTAATTTCAAATCTTCATCAATATTGTAAGCTGATTCATAGTCCTCTTTCCCAATTGCTTCTCTAAGATCCTTTTTCAATCTGAAGTATTCACACTTCAATCTTTCCCTTTCATCCTTAATCTTAGGGATCATACCTACATGAATGAATGAGCTATGAATTAGGTTGAGATTTTTCTCAATAAAACTAGAAAAAACCGTATAACAAAAAGCACATCCTGGCCTTCTGTCATTCTGAATCTCTTCAAGAGTCTTTCCACAATTAGGGCAAACAATACTTATATCAAGTTTCATCTTCTATCCCCATATAATAATGATTTTGCAGTTTGCCGTCAACCAGATAAGCTATTTTATTTGAGTATTTCTCAATAATTCTATCGTGAGTAACAATCACAAGTGCAATCCCTCTCTCTTTAACGGTATTATACATTATATCAAAAACTATTCCACCTGTTTTCTGGTCTAAATTCCCTGTTGGTTCATCGGCAAAGATAACAGTTGGTTCTGTTACCAAAGCCCTTGCAATAGCTATTCGCTGCCTTTCCCCTCCTGAAAGGTGCATCGGTTTATGATCTTTTCGATTAATCAATTCCATATCTTTCAATAGAATTTTTGCTCTCTCCATTGCTCTCGAATAATCCATATTTTGAATAAGTAAAGGAATCATTACATTCTCAATTGCACTAAATTCCGAAAGGAGATGATGAAATTGAAATATAAACCCAAATTCCTTATTTCTTATATCAGATAATTCATCATCCGAACTACTGAAAACAGATTTATTCTTGAAAATAATATCCCCCGAATCGGGTCTGTCCAAAAGCCCCATAATATGGAGAAGTGTACTTTTCCCTACTCCGGAGGGACCTATGATGGTAGTAATTTCACCCTTATTTATCTCCAAATCTATCCCATATAATACCCTTAATGGTTTTGAATTATCTATATATGATTTCTTAATATTTACAATTTTTAATATATTACTCATATTTTATCGCCTCTTGAGGTTCCATTTTTGATGCTTTATATGCAGGATAAAGTGTAAGCAAAAAACTTATTAACATTGCACAGCCTGATACAAGTAAAAAATCACTGATATGCATCTTTACAGGCAATGTATCCAACATATAAACACCCTTGGGCATTTGAATAAAGTGATACCTCCCCAATATATATGATATTATAAATCCTGCTATATTTCCCAAGATAGTTCCTATAAATCCAACGAATATACCTTGTAAAACAAATATCCACATAATATCTTTCCTCTTAGCCCCTATTGCTCTTAATATACCGATTTCTCTTGTTTTTATTGTTACAATCATAAAGAGCATTGCAGCTATATTAAATGCTGCCACAATAGTAATAAAACTCAATATTATAAACATACCTATTTTCTCTAATTTTAATGCAGAAAATAGACTTGAATTGAGATCAATCCAATTATTTGTTCTATAGGGGTACTCTAACTTCTTTTCCAGCTTTCTTCCGAATGCCCTTGCATTATATATATTCTTTATCTTTATTTCGATTCCTGTTATTCTATCCCCCATTTCCATTAAATTTTGTGCATCACTCATCGATATATATGCTAAACCTGAATTATATTCATAAACCCCTACATCAAATATACCTGAGACCTTAAATCTTTCTGATTGAGGAATTAATCCCATTGGAGTCATTGTTGTAGTATGCGGAGAAAATACCTTGATTTTATCTCCGATATGTATTCTCATATTATCAGCAAGATCTTTTCCAAGTATAATTTTCTTATTCCCCAATTCGAATTCTCCTTCAACAATGTGATTCTTTATATCAGAAACTCTCTTTCCATACTTTTCATCATACCCTCTTAGAACAATACCATCTGTATAATTGCCGTTATTTAATATAACTTTTGTATATATAAATGGAGCAGATGATACAGAGTATGCCACGCTGAGTTTTAGACAAGATGCT
>CBDVEF010000315.1:0-2446 GCA_965372935.1 uncultured bacterium
AGAGAAGGAGAAAATAAACATGAAGGAGTAGATTCCTGCTTTCGCAGGAATGACAAAGAGGGGAGGTGGGACAATTCATAATTTCCTATTCGTTCCCGTTTGCGTTGGCTTTCCCTCAATAGCAATGCTATTGGCTCTTGCTACTTATAACTTATAATTGACATATGTCTATACCTATCTACCAAAAAATAGTGATTTTCTCTTGACATTTGGCATAAATTCTTATAAATTGAAAGATTATGGAGAAGAAATTTATAGCATTAAGGGGAATTAGAGTGCATAATCTAAAAAATATAGATGTAACAATCCCAAGGGGGAAATTGGTGGTTATAACAGGTGTTTCAGGATCGGGTAAGAGTTCACTTGCATTTGATACAATTTATGCAGAGGGGCAAAGAAGATACATAGAATCACTTTCTGCGTATGCACGTCAGTTTTTAGGTGTGATGGAAAAACCGGATGTTGATCATATCGAAGGTTTGAGTCCTGCAATTGCTATACAACAAAGAACAATATCTCGGAACCCCCGTTCAACAGTGGGTACTATTACAGAAATCCATGATTACTTAAGACTTCTTTTTACGCATATAGGTATTCCACATTGTCCAAAATGCGGTAGAAATGTAACAGCTCAATCTCACGATGAAATATTAGAATCTATAATGACGATTCCAGAGGGGGCAAGAATAATGATTCTTGCCCCTGTTGTAAAAAATAAAAAGGGTGAATTTAAAACATTCTTGAAAAAACTACAGAGTAAAGGGTATGTCAGGGTAAGAGTTAATGATATAATATATTCATTGGATAGTAGAATAGAAATTGATCCTAAAAAGCATCATAACATTGAGATTGTTGTTGATAGACTAATTATGAAAGATTCAATAAAGAGAAGATTATCGGATTCTATTGATATAGCATTAAATGAAAGTGGTGGAACCGTTATTGTGTATACACCTCAGGACAAGAGGGATGAATTTTTCAGTGAGCATTTTGCATGTTCGTACTGTAATATCAATTTGGGTGAAATTACACCGAAAACATTTTCATTCAATAGCCCTTACGGTGCCTGTCCTATATGCAACGGTTTAGGAACAGAGATGGTACTTGATATAGATCTTGTGGTTGATATGGATAAGAGTATCCCCGAGGGAGCAATAATACCATTTGCAAATTCAAACAAAATGATGTTTACACTAAGGAAGTTGGCTAAAAAATATGAGATTAATATCAATACCCAATTCAAAAATTTGCCGGATGATTTTAAAAATGCTGTTCTATATGGGGATAATATATATGTTGGTATAACTGATTATTTAATTAACAAATACAATACAATAGATTCCGATTGGCTTAGATATGAGATTGAAAAATATATGGTTATTCAACCGTGTTCTGCTTGCAATGGTAAAAGACTTAAATGTGAAAGTCTTGCAGTAACTATAAATAAATTAAATGTTGCCGATATCAGTGAAATGCCGATAAACGAAGCACTTGTTTTTTTCAAAAATAAAATCAAGCTTACAGATAAGGAAAAAACAATTTCAAAACAGATACTAAAGGAAATAATTAAGCGATTATCATTCCTCAATAATGTTGGACTTTCCTATTTGACACTCTCAAGAAGAACCGATTCATTATCAGGAGGGGAAGAGCAAAGGGTAAAACTTGCGACACAGATAGGTTCAGGTTTAACAGGGGTCCTATATATCCTTGATGAGCCTAGTGTCGGACTTCACCAAAGGGATAATAAAATGCTTTTGAATACATTATTGCACCTGAGAGATCTTGGAAATACTGTAATAGTTGTAGAACATGATGAGGAGACGATAAGAACGGCAGATTATATTTTAGATTTAGGTCCCGGAGCAGGACGCTTTGGAGGAGAAATCGTCGGACAGGGTATAGTAGAGGATCTTATCAATTCAAAGAAGTCATTAACCGGAGAGTATCTTTCGGGAAAAAGAAAAATTAAAAAACCTAAAAAAAGACGTAATGGAAACAATAAACAACTCAAAATTATCGGAGCAAATGAAAATAATCTTAAAAATATAGATGTTTCTTTTCCATTGGGATCCCTGATATGTATAACAGGTGTTTCAGGTTCGGGAAAGAGTTCTTTGGTATTCGATATATTATTCAGCGCCCTTAAAAGGTATTTTTACCGTTCTAAGATAGTTGTAGGAAAACACCGTGAAATAAAGGGGGTAAAATATATATATAAGGTGATATCCATAGATCAAAATCCTATAGGGAGAACAAGCCGTTCAAATCCTATAACATATACAGGAGGATTTACACCGATAAGAGAACTTTTTGCATCTACAAAAGAGGCAAAAATAAGGGGATATTCGTTATCTCGGTTTAGCTTTAATGTTAAAGGAGGAAGATGTGAAGCTTGTACGGGTGAAGGATTGATAAAGAAGGCGATGCATTTTCTCCCGGATAT
>CBDVEF010000316.1:0-2443 GCA_965372935.1 uncultured bacterium
TAATGCTTTCTATAAATAAAGTAGGTTATTTTTGCAAGAAATATAAAGGATTCAAATATTTCAAGAAGGAAGTCATAAATATTTATTCTCACCTCCAGGATATATTTAAAATAAATAAAATTAATAGAATAGGTTTAAGATATATTAATATTATCCCATTTCTAAGAGAAAATGACTTAATTCCAGTTAATAAGTTTTTAAATATAGATCTAAATATTTCAAATAAAATTTCTAATGAAATTCATAATCTTAGTTTAGTTATGGTCTCTAAAATTCCTACAGGGAGTATTACAACGAAAATTGAATCATTTAAAACCATCAATAATCAAGAAGCAATATTATTAGATTTTGATTATGCGGTTTTAGACAATCCTAAACCTTCCAATATTGGAAAAATTCTCAACAAGAGTCATAAAGAAGTTCATGAAATTTTTGAAAGCATAATTACTTCCGAATATAGAAAATTTATAAATGGAGAGTTTGTATGAATTTTGCAATGCAGCTAAGTTATTTTTATAACATAAACTCAAGTGATATTAATACTGATATATTTACTGAAAGATTAAATGAAAAAATATATTCGAAGGTTATAAAAGATAATTCAGATTCATTATTTTCCGGATTAAGTGAATTATGTCCAAATATTATTCCTTTGTGGAATTTACATATTAATGATGTTAATTATAAAATAGATCCACCTATTAGATTAGTGCTTTCAAAAGAAGACGATATTTGGATTGCAGAAAATGAGAAATTGCTCATATACGGGGATGGAGAAACTGAAAATGAGGCAATAGAAGATTTTATTGAATCTTTGAAGGAAATCTATACCCATTATGTTAATATTCCAAATGATCAATTTACGGTAGATGGGTTAAATAAAAAGAAAGAATTAATTGCTTTATTAAAAAAAGATAGTGGATCTAAGTAAAAGAAAAATAATATCAGCCTTAAAGAAAAAGGGGTTTAAATCAACAAATAAGGACCATATTTATTTCTATTTTTATTATAAGGGTAAAAGCACTAAAATAGATACAAAATTATCTCATGGAACTAAATATAAATCAATTGATAAATCGTTACAAAAAAGAATGCAAAAGCAATTGCATTTTGACAAATTAGAAGATTTTATTTCTTTTTGTGATTGTAAAATTTCAGAAAATGATTATATAAACATTTTGAAGAAAAAGAGAATATTAAGCCCCCAAAAATAAAATATATTACGGATTTTTCTCAAAATCCGGTTTTAACGATGAACTTATAGAAATATCTAAATGTAATAAAAATATAATATTGTTTAATCATTAATTATATTAATTATTATTTTCCTTCCTCTCTGCTGAAGTTTTTCGTCTATTATCTTTCTCCTGTCTATTCCACTAAGCCCATCATTGTCATTGCGAGGAATGAAACGACCTGTCTGCGTGCAACGCACATGCAGGCGAAGCAATCTAATTTCCCACTTGTAACTTGTAACTTTCAACTTGTTGCTATACTTTTGTCTGGTGTCCATTTCTAAAGTGTCTGATTATTATTTCCTGTTTACTTTTCAATGTTATCATCTCCTTTGCTCCCTATATTTATACTGTTTCTTGTTATAGGGAGTTTACTGTTTACTGGTACACTTTTCAACTGTTATACCGGTACACTTTTAAAGTAACATATGCACACTGAAGCTCTTCTTATTTGTTTTTTTAATTCATAATCTTTCTTGAATATGTTCATATTCGTAATTTGATAAATCATTAAAGTAAGTTTCCTTGATTCTTGATAAATTTTTAATTGTTCTATATCTTTGAATTCTTTGTATAGTGAATTTGCCATAATTTCCTCCCTGTTTTTTAGTTAATTATATTTAACATAATTATCACAATCTGTAAATGATTTAATTCTCTTTCCCTTCTCGGCTGATGTCTGACGTCTGATGTCTGGTGTCCATTACTATTTATTCGTGTAATTGTAGGGGTAGACCTATGTGTCTGCCCTAAGGTAAATTTTCTCTCTTCTCCCTTAGTGTAATTCGTGTTTTATATCTCACTCTTTGTCTTTCTGAAAAGGTAAAATATTATTCCCTTCTCCATTCGTGTAATTCGTTATAAATTCGTGCATTCGTGGTAGTCTCCCTCTCTTGTTTTCTCCCCATTTCCGTGGTTTATCTCCCTCTTGTATTCAAGGTAAAGATGATCTCTTCTCCCTTAGTGCAATTCATGTTTAATTCTCCCTATCCTTGTTTATCTCTTTCTTGAAATTAAGGTAAAATTATTCTCTCTTTCCCCTTAGTGTAATTCGTTCCAAATTCGTGTAATCAAGGTAAAAAAATTCCCTCTCCCTTAGTGTAATTCGTGGTAGGTCTCCTTTCCGTGGTAGATCCCCTATTTCATTTATCTGGTAGAATTATTTTTAAATTTATTGTAAATTAATTGTATAATTAATTTTAACTAAG
>CBDVEF010000317.1:0-2435 GCA_965372935.1 uncultured bacterium
TACCATAGTTACTATGCTTATTGCCATTATCCGTTTTCTATCTCTATATTTAGGAGGTAGATAGGTATAGATATAAGAGGAGAGGGAAGATATAGTCATTAATTCACAAAAGTATAGTAATAAGTTACAAGTTGCAAGAGCAAATAGTATTACTATTGAGAGAACGATTACAAATAAGAAGTGGGAAAGGGAAGAGGTATAAACACAATTTCAAGAATTAGGGCAGATAATTATCTGCCCCTACAATATCACAATTTACAATTAACGATTTATGATTCACAAAGATAAACATGTCATTGCGAACGAAGTGAAGCAATCCCACAAGAGTAAATTTAGATTGCTTCGCCTGCCTGTGCGTTGCACGCAGACAGGTCGTTTCATTCCTCGCAATGACAATGATGGGTTTAGGGACGAGTTAAAATTAAAAAATATTCATAGATATTTAGATCTTGAAATAAATTCAGGATGACAAAGATGGGGGAATTAACACGAGAGGGAGATATAAAGCATGAATTTCAATAAGAGAGGGAAAATAATATTTACACGAATTAGGGAAAGAATTACACGAAAGGGGGAGATAAATTGCGATTTACGGTTTACGGTTTCTTGACATTTGTTCTAATCTATAATATTATATTATAATAGTAAGGAGTCAGGTATTGGAGGACCTAAAGATATTTTTCACCAGAAAATCAGCAAGAAAGCGTTTAATGTTATTTCTTATCGGTGATTTATTATTGCTGATATTATCATCATTTCTTTCATTTTATATTCGTCTTGGAAATGATCTATTCCAATCATATTTATCTATATTTCATATCTTTTTTATCTTTTCAATTGTTTTTAAAATACCGATAATCGCCCTTTTTAAGTTATATAACATATCATGGAGATTTGTAAGCCTTGATGAAGCTATAAAACTCTTTACGGCTATTACATTCGGAGAGGTATTGTTATTTTTAACACTATATATATTACACAATACAGGTGTGATATTTTCATTACCTCGTTCCATACTTCTACTTGATTATATGTTGAGCTTTATATTAATTGGTATATTCAGACTTTTTAAAAGACTTATCAATATAATCTTACTAAGAAGAGGAAATATCTATGACTCTATCTTAAAAAAGACACTTATTGTAGGGGGAGGTTCCGCAGGAGAGCAGATAATAAGGGAACTATTAAAGCAAGATACGGAATATTATCCGATGTGTATTATAGATAATAATAAAGATAAATGGAGAACATATATACATGGTGTAAAAATAGTAGGGGGGAATGAAAGCCTGGAAAAATCCATTTTATACCATAAAATCGACATAATTATTATTGCAATCCCTACAATATCTTATCGTCAATTAAAGGATATAATGAAAATTATAAAACGCACAGGTGTTGAAGATATCAAGGTCCTTCCATCAATTACGGATATAATGAATGACTCAGTAAGTGTTAATGATTTGAGACCTGTTAAACTTGAAGATCTTCTTGGAAGAAAACCAGTGGATATTAACACGGAATCCATAACCAATATGATAAATGAGAAAATAATACTTGTTACGGGAGCCGGTGGTTCAATAGGATCTGAACTATGTAAACAGATATGTAGATTTAGACCTAAAAAACTTATTATGTTCGAGATAGATGAAACAGATCTTTTCCTTGTTACAACTGAAATCTATAAACTATTTCCATATATAGATATTGTGGATGTAATCGGAGATATTAGGAATACAAAGAAGATAGATACTACTATCTTGAAATATAGCCCTGATATTATATTCCATAGTGCGGCATATAAGCATGTTCCAGCTATGGAGAAACATCCTGATGAAGCGATAATGAATAATATAATCGGCACGGATAATATCTCAAAAGCCGCTATTAAATATGGTGTAGATAGATTTATTATGATATCTACGGATAAGGCAGTTAATCCGACAAGTATTATGGGGGCAACAAAAAGAGTGGCTGAGATATTAGTGAGAAGTTATAATGAAATTAATTCCACAAAGTTTATATCTGTAAGATTCGGCAATGTGCTTGGCTCGAGGGGAAGTGTGATTCCTATATTTCAGAAACAGATAGAGGAAGGCGGACCTATAACAATAACTCATCCCGATATGAAGAGATATTTTATGCTTATATCCGAAGCCTGCCTTCTTGTGCTTGAATCCGCATATAGAGGGAAAGGAGGGGAGGTTTTCGTGCTGGATATGGGAGAAGCCGTTTATATAATAGATGTTGCAAAACAAATGGTTGAAATATCCGGACTTATATGGGAAAAGGATATAGATATTGTATATACAGGGATGAGACCCGGAGAGAAACTCTTCGAGGAACTTCTTACAGCTGAAGAGGGAACAATATCTACAAAACATAAAAAAATATTTAAGGCGAAACAATCTGCAAGTATACCTCATAGTAAAATC
>CBDVEF010000318.1:0-2429 GCA_965372935.1 uncultured bacterium
ATTTTATGACTATTCAAATAAATAATGAGTGTTGCACTTATTACTTGAATGTAAGTATATTAATAATGCACCAATGTGAATATAATTAAATGAAATAGGTATTAATCTATTAGCTTGTGAGAAATAAATTTGACAAAAGAGGGGAGAAATATAAAAAAGGTAATGCACATGATTGGGATATTATAATACATTTTAAATGTGTTGAAAGGGATATAATTAAGATAGAAAATGAAAAGTTATGAAAAAAATATGAAAACTATTAAAACTTTTTTGAGTGATGTCGTCACACTTTGGGTATTTTCATGATATATATGATAGATTAAGCTATGACAGGCATTTTTTATGAAAAAGAGAACATGTAACGATTACCCGGAAAGAAAGGATAAAGATGAGATGTAAAATAATAGTACTTATTTTATTCCAACTTCTTATTACACACTTCCTTATTGCCGATACCCATATTCCTCCCGGTGATGTAAGCGGCACATGGACAATTGATGGTAGTCCCTATATTATTGATGGACATATTTCAGTTCCGGTGGATAGTACCTTAATTATTGAACCGGGAGTAAATATTGTTTTCCCAGAACAAAATCATTTTAGAGTCTATGGTCGATTGCTGGCTATAGGAGCAGAAAGTGACACAATAAGTTTTACAGCAAGTGATACAACAGATATTTTTGCTGGATTATATTTTTGTGAAACAGATACTTCATTTCAGGATAGCTCAAAATTAAAACATTGTAGATTTGATCCTGGTTGTGTAGGTTTCAGCAATTCATCCCGTGCAATTGTAAAAAATTGTATTGTTACTAATGGTTATGGGATTGGTTTTAATAATTCCAGCCCTATTATTGATAATGTAATAGTTATCAATAATACATCAACTTCGTATGGTGGAGGTATAACTTGCACTGACGGTTCTTGTCCGAGGTTAATTAATGTAACTGTTATTGGTAACAGTGCAATGTGGGGAGGGGGGATTTCTTGTAGATTTGATTCCAATCCGGTGCTGGAGGGTGTGACTATTATGAACAATACCGCAGAAGCAGCAGGAGCGGGAATGTTTTGTGCGGAATCAAGTCCAATTCTAGATAATGTTCTCATAACCGAGAATGATGGGGGAGGTTTTTGTTGTACCGATGAATCAAGACCAATTCTGAATAATGTAGTAATTAGCCACAATACTGGCGGTATTTGTTCATTTGACTCGAGTCCGATACTTACCAATATTGTAATTAATGGAAACAGTGGCGGAGGAGGTGCTTATTTTGATGGGCCTGATACTATTATAGTAAAAAATTTTGAGATTACAGAAAATAGTTTAACGGAGGATATCGGTGGGGGTGTGGCAGTTTACGGAGCAAAAATGATCATGGTAAACGGGATAATTGCGGATAATTATGCCTTTGATGCAGGAGGTATTTACGGTCAAGAAGTTCATCTTAGTCTAATAAATGTAACAGTATGTGATAACAACATCTACGACTGGGGGTATGTAGGTGGGATTGGGTTAAATTATTATTGTAAGCTTGATATGACCAATTGTATCTTATGGAATAATGAGTTAAATGAACTTGTGTTTATGGGACCTGGCTGTGCATGGAATATAAACTATTGTGATATTGAAGATGAAATATCACCTGGTATCGGAAATATATCTGTTGATCCTCAATTTGCAGATACACTTTATCATCTCTCCGAGGATTCACCGTGCATAGATGCCGGTAATCCCGATACAATGTATTATGATATTGAAGATCCTGAGAATCCCGGCTTTGCCCTCTATCCTGCGATGGGAGCATTGCATAATGAATGATATTGGTGCCTATGGAGGTCATGGGAAGTATGAACCTATATTGAGCACAGATGATCCCCCTCATTCGCAATCTATGAATATAAATAATTATCCCAATCCTTTTAATACTTCAACAACAATATCTTTTTATAGAACTCCAAATATACACAAAGAAGCACAAATCGAAATCTATAACTTGAAAGGACAGAAAGTGATAGAGCTCCCTATTGTCTCACAATCTCAAAGTCTCCAAGTCTCAGTTACCTGGGATGGCAAAGATGACAAAGATAAAAAGGTAGGTACCGGTATATATTTCATATACATGAAAACCGGAGAATCCATTCACGTTAAAAAATTAGTTTTGATGCGATAACCTTAAACCTCACTTACATAAAAGAGAGACGTGCTTTGGTGCGTCTCTTTTTCTATAATTTATAACAATAACTTTTCATTTAACTACATATTTATATATTGGAAGAGATCGATTAATATTTTCATGGATTTCTTTGTGCATCTATTTTTATTGACACAAATGTAAGATTTGAACTTACAAAACACTCTATGAGTACCAATAATGAAATTCTATACAGAGTATTTAAAGATGATGCCGAACGCTCCGGCATGGACATGA
>CBDVEF010000319.1:0-2426 GCA_965372935.1 uncultured bacterium
ATGTCTATTATCTTTTATTCGTGAATTAGTGGTGGTTCTCCCTCTCTCTCCCCTTCCTTGGTTTATACCGATCCTCCGCCCAATATTCATTTTATTTTATTAATCAAACTACATATTTTATATATATTACTAATATAAATATTATTCCTTTTCTCTTCTCTATCACCACCATAAACAAGTATTTTCTTATAAATATTTTCTGCTCCTAATCCATCTTCAATGGATTTAAAGCCCTTGAAAAAATCCTTTGAAATAGTTTCACTACTTTTAATTTCTATTGGAATAATATGCTGGGCAATATTATAAATTAAATCTATCTCGTTTCCTGTTTTGTCACGGTAAAAATTAAGATTATTCCTTTTTCCTTTATTGTATCTCTGTTTTAAAACTTCCATAATTACAAGATTCTCATATAAATTACCTCTTAAGGGGTGTGTTTCCAAATAAGATTTTTTTTCTATTCCGAGTAAAAAACTTGCCAAACCGGTATCGTAAAAATAGAGTTTAGGTGATTTTATTAATCGCTTTCTGATATTTTTATAATATGGTTCTAATAAAAATACTATATAACTTGCCTGTAAGACTGTTATCCATTGTCTGATTGTTGTATGTGATACTCCTAAATCATTGCTTAAGCTATTCAGATTTAATATTTGTCCAATTCTACCGGCACATAGTTTTAAGAATTTTTGAAATATACTTATATTCTTAATATTTATCAATTTTCGTAAATCTCTTTCGATATATGTTTCGATATAATCACCGTATGCTTGACAAGGGTTTAGGTTTTGATCATATATTCTTGGGTAAAACCCTCTAAAAATAATTTCATCAATGTCTGAATAATTATACTGGTTTTTTAATTCGGATAAAGAAAAAGGTAATAGTTTAATTAATGCGGTTCTCCCGGCTAATGACTGATTGATTGAATTTACTATTTCAAATTGCTGACTACCTGTTAGTATAAACATACCATTTATCTGTTTGGTATCAACAATAGTTTGAATATATGAAACTAAATGTGGAACATATTGTATTTCATCAAGTATTGCACCATCAGGGATCTTTTTTAAAAATCCTTTGGGATCTGATTGTGCAAATACTCTTTCCTCTAAATCTTCCAGGTTTATATATTTTTTCTTGTTAAATATTGCTTTAGCAAGTGTTGTTTTACCAGATTGTCTTGGACCTGTAATCGTTATAACAGGATATTGATTTGATAATATTTTTATATATGATGAAATTTCTCTTTTTATCATTTTGCTACCTCCATTAAATATATGTTAACACAATTTGGACAAATTGCAAGTTCAACTTTCATTTTGGCAAATTATATTCTTTCTATAAGTAAATCGAAAAGCGGGAACTGATAATTTCTATTTCTCCCACACACTCTGTCATTCCTGCGAAAGCAGGAATCTACTCAGGCACTGACAAAGTCATCTTGAATTTGTAGTTGTAGGGGCGAATAATTATTCGCCCTAATTAGTGAAGTTAAAGCAATAAATTACTCTCCTTCCCCTTAGTGCAATTCGTTGCAAATTAGTGAATTCGTGGCTATTCCCCTTCTCTTGTGTCATTCCTGCGAAAGCAGGAATCTACCCCTTTCATGGTTATTCTCTCCATCTCCTGTCTATTCCCCTAAACCCCTCCTTGTCATTGCGAGGAGTGAAACGACGAAGCAATCTAATTTCACTCTTATGGGATTGCTTCTCTTCGTTCGCAATGATAATCTTACTTCCTCGCCCTTGATGGGAGAGGATTAAGGTGAGGGTGATTATAAGTGTTTAAGTAGGAAGTGAGAAGTAGAAAGTTTAAAAACGTAAATCGAAAACCTGGAACGCAAATGGGAACGAAAATCGCCAACGGGAATGTACAATAGGGGCAGATCATTATCTGCCATAATCTGTAAATTTGTAAATTATTCTCTTCTCTTAGTGAAATTCGTGTTTTATATCTCCCTCTTTGTCTTTCTGAAAAGGTAAAAAATATCTCTTCTCATTAGTGTAATTCGTTGTTATTTCTTTCTTTCCCTTTTCGGCTGATGTCTGGCGTCTGTCGTCTGATGTCTATTATCTTTTATTCGTGAATCCGTGGTGGTTCTCCTTTTCTCTCCCTCCCGTGTCTTATTAAAAATGCCGAAGGTCGGACTTGAACCGACATGGAGTTACCTCCGGAGGATTTTGAGTCCTCTGCGTCTACCAATTTCACCACTCCGGCAAAGTAGTAAATATATACAATATTTAAATTGAATAATCAAGTATATTTTTTTCCAAACGAAGTAATTCTTCACAAATATTTTTTAGATTATTATCAATAATTATAGCAGATTCTTCTTTATATAAGTCTAACAGACGATCCACATCTATTATTCCCGATAAAGTATCCCTATATATTTTCAAGAAACTGGAAGCGGATTTTCTACT
>CBDVEF010000320.1:0-2424 GCA_965372935.1 uncultured bacterium
AAAGAATAAAATGTCTTTTTTATAGAATAATTGTAGATTCCTGCTTTCGCAGGAATGACACAGAGGGGATGCAGGAATAATTAAAAAAGATAGAATGGATTTAATCCTTTCCTCTCTCATTAAACTGGTAAGTATGTCTATACCTATCTACCACCCCGAGTATTTAGCAGATTGACAGTAAATATATATTTTCTTATAATATTTAAGAGGTTAAAATGTCATATAAAGAAATTGATATAAAATTATTTACCGTATGTTTGTACTTAATGCTATTGATATTATCAGGTTGTACAAATAAAACAGAAAATCCTTTGGAGGAACCAGGAACGGTTTTTTTCGAGGATAATTTTGAAGATGGAAATTATGATGATTGGTTCGATGCGTATGGACCTCCTGAGGTTATCGATAATGTACAAACTGCTCATTCAGGGAATAGAGCACTAAGATGTAAAGCAGTTTACAATAATGATAATTCCTCTACTTCAAGTATAAAGTACTGGTTTCATCCGGGTTATGATAAGGTTCATTTTAGGTGGTATTGTAAATTTGATTCTACATTTGATCAGGGGTGGGGTATGCATTTCTGTTCTTTATATGCCGTTGAAGGGGAAAACAAGTGGAATCAAATGGGTATGGCAGGAATAAAGCCTGATGGAGACGACAGATTCGGTTCAGGATTTGAACCATGGAGTAGCTGGGAAACATTGGAGTCACCTGGAAGAATGCAGTTTTATGCTTACTGGCATGAAATGCTCCCTGATAACAGTGGTCCGTACTGGGGAAATGTATTTTATCCGGATTCTGTTATTATTCCTGAACGAGGTCGTTGGTACTGTATGGAAATGATGATAAAAGCAAATGATGCAGGGGATGATAATGGGGAAATGGCTGCATGGATTGATGGAAAACTATATTTACATCTGACCGGTTTTAATTGGAGAATAACAAACGAACTAAAGATAAAGCGTATTAGTTTAGGGATATATATTCATAATAACCCTGAAGATAATGTTTGCTGGTTCGATGATGTTGTATTAAGTACAGGATATATTGGTCCATAAATTAAAAAATATTTGGGTTCTTTAAATTCATATTATATTGTAAAATAGAGAGAGACACAAGATTATGTCTCTCTCTATTTTAATGTAAATAATAAGCCGATTGTTATTTTATATTTAACAGAGGCGTTAGTCCTTTATCAAATGGCATTATTACCGTAGAGTTACCCTTGCCCTTTACAACTTCTTGTAAATTTTGAATGTAATACCATTGTAAATATCTTGGCGTGAGGGAATATGTTATAATCTTTTGATAATCGGCAATACCACGCGCTTCGATTCTCTTTCTTTCTGCCTCCTGTGTCGACTTCTGAAGTACATAAACCATTTGCTGTGCTGCCTGTTCAGCTGATAATTTTTCCTCAATGGCATTTCTAACCTTCAAGGGTAATTGTACATTTCTCAGGAGTACCCTTTCGCATATCACTCCCCTTTCAGTAAAAGATTTTACTAATTCTTCTTGTATACCTGAAGTTACCTCTGATCTTTTCTTTGAGTAAATCTCAACTACCGAGTATTTCACAGCAACATCCCTTATGGCAGTTCTTATGGCAGGTCTTACTATTTTGCTTACATAATCAGCACCGATATTTTGATAAACATTTGGAGCTTCGCTAGGCATTAATTTGTACCATACAGTAACATCCAGATCGATTGAAAGACCATCCTTTGTAAGAGCCCGAATAGCATCGTCTCCTATCTTTTGTCCTTCAGTTGACATAATACTCATTGTGTAAGACTGAGTCCTTACATCCATTTTAACTAAATTAACAATAGGGATTACAAGATGAATTCCATTTCTAAGAGCTGATTTGTCAACACTCCCAAGCAACACCTTTACACCGACATATCCGGGTTGAACAATTCTAATCGAGCTAATTAATAGAATTAGTATCACGATACCTATGATAATTGGAGTTATAACCTTCCTGTTCATTTTGATATAAATCTTATTCTGAGAAATAAGGTTAAAGGTAATAATAACGGCAATTACGAATATTATGAATAATAATAAGCCCATTTTTCCTCCTTATTATAATTTAGTAATATTACATATCATTTAGATACTTGTCAATGCCATTCTAAATGTAATATTTATATTATACATAGATATTACATTCGAGAATAACATTTTATTCATTTAATTTTAATTGCACGAATTATACGAAGGGGAAAGAGACAATTATTTACCTTAATTACACGAATTAGGAAATAATTTCACGAAAAGAATTAACCACGGAAATGGGAATATAAACAGAAAGGGAATACTTCTTAACATTCCCTCCACAGGTGGGAGGGAATAGAAGGGAAGGGGGATAATTAGAACAGAGAGGAATGGATTTAATCCTTTCCTCTCTCATTAAAC
>CBDVEF010000321.1:0-2417 GCA_965372935.1 uncultured bacterium
AAATGTGTCAAATTATTATACTCTGGAAAATCGCTGCTTTCGCAGGAATGACACAATAATGGAGATGGGAATGACAATAATTTGCAATTAACAGTTTACGACCTACGCTCTCTATGGCGTTGGCTTCCCTTAAATAGAAATGCTATCGGCTCTTATAATTTATTGCTTATATCTACCTCGATTATACAATTGTGTATTTACAAACATACGATTATATAATATATTCAATTTATGAAATATAAATATATATTCGGGCCTGTTCCTTCAAGAAGGTTAAATGTATCATTAGGTGTAGATCTTGTTCCGCATAAGGTATGCTCTTACAATTGTATTTATTGCGAATGTGGAAGGACAACAAATTTAACTGTGGAAAGAAAGGAATATGTACCTACCAAAGTTGTTTTAGAGGAACTGAATGATTATCTAAATAGTCACCCTAAACCTGATTATGTTACATTTTCAGGTTCAGGAGAGCCAACACTTCACAAAGATATAGGTGAAATAATTAGTTTTATAAAGTCTGAATATCCCGATGTAAAGATAGCAATTCTGACAAATGGGTCACTTTTTAATGATAGTAATGTTAGAAAAGAGATATTGAATGCTGATGTAATACTTCCTTCACTTGATTCTGCAATTGAGGAAACTTTTAAAAGGATTGATCGCCCTTATGGTAAATTGAATCTAAAAGATATAATAGATGGGATGATGAAATTCAGGAAGGATTATAAGGGACAAATATGGCTTGAGGTATTTATTATTGAAGGTATAAATTCTGATAAAGTAAATCTGAAAGCATTAAAAAAAGCAATCATTAAAATAAAGCCGGATAAAATCCAATTAAACACAATGGACAGACCGGGCACGGAAAATTGGGTAAAAGCCGTTTCCAAAAAAATACTTGAAGATATAGTTGAATATTGGAATCTTAACAATGTAGAAATTATTTCCAAATATAAGAGAAGAGAGGTAAAATCATACAGGGATGATGTGGAAAATGCAATTATAGAAACAATACAGAGAAGACCCTGTACAATCGAAGATCTTCAAAATATACTTAATTTACACATTAACGAATTGAACAAATACATTGATGTGCTGGAAAACGAGGGAAAAATTGCTGCAAAGGTTGAAAGTAGAGGTGTATTTTATTTTTGTAAATCAAATTTCTAATAGAATTATATGAAGGTTCTTATAGTAACAGATGCCTATTATCCATACCCATCAGGTGTTACGGAATATTCTTCCAATATTGCAAAAGCACTTAGAGAGACAGGCATTAGTACTGATATATTGACACTACATTATGATAATGAAAAGGATGAGAATAACCTTATCAGGGTCGGATACTGTAAATTATTTAACTTTAATAAACAGAGAGTAACGCTACCATGGAGTTTGAAAACCTCAGAAGAGGTAAAGAGAGTAATTAGCAAAGGCCATTATGATGTAATTCATCTTAATGGTCCATTTTGGCCAAATATTTCATACCTTGCATTGAAATATTCGAATACAGCAAATATCGCTACTTTTCACTCCGCACCATTATCAATCCCAGGATTTACATCATTATTGCATAGAATGCTTTTTCGTTCATTAATCAACAAACTTGATATAAAGATCGGAGTTTCTCAAGTTGCAGTAAAGTTCATAAAGCCCTATTTCCAGGGGGAATATAGTATAATTCCATGTGGTGTCGATACAACTATATTTAATGAGAATGCCGGTAATATTAAAGAAATAAACAATTATAGTGATATATTGAAAATATTATTCGTAGGGCGATTGGATAAAAAGAAAGGATTGGATATCCTCATTAAAGCTTTATCCAGACTGGATGGAGATATACATTACCATCTTTACATAGCTGGAGACAGTATATCGAGGAATAGATACCAAACAATGGCAATAGAACTAAATGTTCCCACAACATTCCTTGGATACTTATATAAAGGACATGGTTTAGAAAGAGCTTATGCAAATGCAGATATATACTGTGCACCTACAAGAGGACGAGAGACATTCGGAATTGTTTTGATCGAATCGATGGCATGTGGTACCCCTGTAATTGCATCGAATGTAGATGGATATAATCTTGTAATAGAGGATGGGAAAAATGGAATCCTTGTGGAATCAGATCCTGAATCGTTTAAAAAAGGTATTGAAAAATTGGCGAAGGATAAAAAACTATGTAATCGATTAAAACGAAATGGATTAGAATTCGCAAGAAAGCATAATTGGAAAAATATTACAAAGGATCTCATAATATATTATGAAAAAGCTATTGATATTTCAAAGAAAAGACTGGGAAACGGGAAAACACTTTGATTGACAATGAAATAATAAAGTGATAGAATGCCATCGTATGAAAGTATTGCTTGTATCCGATGCTTACTATCCGTATCCTTCAGGTGTAA
>CBDVEF010000322.1:0-2405 GCA_965372935.1 uncultured bacterium
CCACGTTCTAATATATATTTTACCGTACCAATAGTATCTACCGTTGGCGTTGTATTTGCCATCCCAGATATTGCTACAAAACCACCATTAACTGCAGCTCTTGATGCTGTTCTAATTGTTTCCTTATACTCTTCTCCCGGTTCTCTTAAATGAGTATGTATATCTACAAGACCCGGAATAGCTTGCATACCATTACAGTCAATTATTTCAACATTTTCAGCTATATCTTCAATCTTTCCAATTTTACTAATTTTTCCATCTTCAATAAGAATATAACCATCAATAAACGATTTATTCTCAACATCTATGATATGAAGATTTTTAAATAATAATCTATTCAATGATTTTTTAATTCTTATTTCCTCCATTTAAGAGATAAAGAACAGCCATTCGTACCGCGACACCATTTGTAACTTGATTTAAAATCACCGAATTTTTACTATCTGCAACATCTCCATCAAGTTCGACACCTCTATTGACAGGTCCTGGATGCATTATAATAACATTTTTCTTTGCTTGTTTGAGTCGTGACCTATCCATACCGAAAAGATTCATATATTCTCTTGTGCTTGGGAATAAACATTTTTTCATCCTTTCTCTCTGAATCCTCAATAGATAAATAACATCTTGATCTTTTATAGCTTCATTAAAATGATAATATACATCGACAGGTAATACATCTATATTCTGCGGAATTAGTGTGGGAGGTGCACATACGGAAACCTTTGCTCCCAATTTTGAAAGCCCCCAAATATTTGATCTTGCCACTCTCGAATGTCTTATATCGCCCACTATAAGTACTTTAAGTCCATTAAATGTTTTAATATTTTCCTTTAAAGTAGACAGATCAAGTAGGCATTGTGTTGGATGCGAATGGTTACCATCTCCTGCATTAATGACGGGAGCGTTTATTCGTTCTGCAAGAAACTTTGGAGCCCCTTCACATGAATGTCTCATAACAACCATATCAACCCTCATTGCTTCAAGATTTCTTGCTGTATCAAGAAGAGTTTCGCCTTTTCTAACACTTGAAGTAGAGGTTGATATAGACATTGTTTCAGCCGATAGTCTCTTTGCGGCGATTGAAAATGAAGCTGCTGTTCTTGTACTCGGTTCATAAAATAGATTTAGAACCGTTTTTCCTCTAAGTGATGGAACCTTTTTAATATTTCTTCTAAGTATTTCTTTAAAGGGTTCTGCTGTGTCAAGAATTAAATTAATTTCATCCTTTGAAAGTTCCTCTATTGTAATTAAATCTTTTCTTTTCCATTCCATTCTATTTCCCCTTTTTAATTATAATTTCATCTCTTTTATCAATTTCTTTCAGATGGACATCAACAATATCTTTCGCATTTGTCGGGATACTCTTGCCAATATAATCAGCCTTTATTGGAAGTTCTCTGTGTCCCCTGTCAATAAGAACAGCAAGTTGGATTCTCTTAGGTCTTCCAAAATCAATTAATTCATCAAGAGCTGCTCTAATTGTTCTGCCTGTATAGAGAACATCATCAACTAAAATTACAATTTTTTCATCAATATTAACAGGTATCTCGGTCTTATGAATTACAGGTTGATTTGCAATTGATGAAAGATCATCCCTATAAAGTGTTATATCAAGTTTCCCTGTTGGAATATCCTTCCCTTCGATTTCTTTTAATAAATTTGCAATTCGATTTGCAATAATATCCCCTCTTCTCTGTATACCTACCACAATAATGTCTTTTGTACCCTTGTTTTTCTCGATTATCTCATGTGCAATTCTTGTAATTGCTCTTTTAATAGCAATATCATCCATTAGCTTTCCCATATTTTCCTCCGGATAAAAAGATCTCCTGCTTTTTTAAGCAAGAGTTTCTTTGAATTACTCACATTTTCCTCCTTTTTGACCTCTCCGGATCAATTTAAAGTTTTTTCACAATATCACTCTATAAATTTTATGTCAAGTAGATATAAATTTGGGATGTAGATAGGTATGGATAACAGTTACAAGTTACAAGTATCAAGTAGAAAGTTCGTAAATCGCTAATAACCGTAAATTGTAGGGGCACGATGCATCGTACCCTAATTCCCCCTCCCTTATTTTTTCATTCCTGCATCCCTTCTTTGTCATTCCTGCGAAAGCAGGAATCTGCCTTATTGTCATATTATAAATCCTTCCATTTCATGTTTATATTTCCCCTTTCGTGGTTAACTTCCTCGCCCTTGATGGGAGAGGACTGAGGTGAGGGTGATAATAAGTATTTAAGTAGGAAGTGAGAAGTAGGAAATTTAAAGATGAAAATCGAAAAACGGGAATGACAATCGCCAGCGGGAACAGATTAAAATTGTGAATTGTGAATTGTGAATTACTGATGTTTCCCCCGTCTCCGTGTTTATTTTCTCTATTCCGTGGTTCTTCTCGGCTG
>CBDVEF010000323.1:0-2395 GCA_965372935.1 uncultured bacterium
AATTTCCGCTTTGTTGATGTACTATTCTATATTCTGAAAATTCTCTCATCTTAGTCTCTATTTCATCTTGTGATTTTTTTATTTATTTAATCACTCCCCCAAGTATAATCATATCATCGGGAATATTGCTGTTTCTATATTCGGGATTCATATTAGGTGTAAACACTTTTACTATACCTGATGATTTTCTATTATATAATACGATCTCTTTAAGCACATCGAATATAGTTTTTCCAAATGCTCCGGCATTCATCTTAATGGCTCCTCCGATACTTCCGGGTATTCCTATCAGATTTTCTAAACCTGAAAGTTTATTTTTATAAGCAATTTTACCAATCTTTGATAATTTACATCCAGCATAGAATCCTATCTTTTCGTCGTTTACATTAATTCCTTTTCCATATCCACATAAACTCACCAAGACACCTTTGTAGTCTCCATTAAATAATATATTCGAACCACAACCTATGATTTTATAATTCTCGATATGCTTATTGATCAAATTCAAATCGAGTAAATCAAATGGTTCTAATAAATAATCTACATATCCACCGACATGCATAAATGAATATCTTTTCAGATCTGCATTTTCAATTATGTTACCTTTAAATTTCCGATCTTTTAATCGCTTAATGTTTTCTATAATCATCAATATATTTCTCACCAATTTTATAAATATCTCCTGCTCCCATTGTTATAATCATATCCCCCTCCTTTACTATGTTCGCCAAAATAGTCGGTATATTGTCTTTATTTTCCTCATATATGACATTTTTTTGCCTGTGTTCAAAACATGAATCTACTATTATTTTGCCGGTAACGCCTTCTATTGGTTTTTCTCTTGCCGGATATATATCCGTGATTATCACAATATCGGCATTATAAAATGCTCCACCAAATTTTTCTCTTAACATCATTGTTCGGGAAAAAAGATGGGGTTGAAATATGGCAATTATCCTACCTTCCCATGCGTCTCTTGCCGCCTTCAATGTACTTTCGATCTCTGTTGGATGATGCGCATAATCATCGTATATTTTACATCCTTTTACCTCTCCCTTATATTCAAATCTTCTATTAACGCCATGAAATTTCTCAATTGATTGCTTAATTATGTTATTGGGAATGCCAAGTTCAATGCCAACACTAATTGCAGCAAGGGCATTCTTAATATTGAATTCACCAGGTATTTTCAATTGTATTCCTTTAATTTCAAAATTCTTATATACAACATCAAATTTACTGTCAAAATTGTATATTTCAATATTTTTAGCTCTGATGTCCGCTTGAGGTAAAAATCCATATGTTATATATCTCTTATTGATATCAGGCAAAATTGATTGTATATTCCTGTCATCCATCGAAAGTATTGAGCAACCATAAAATGGTATGGAATTTATGTATTCCACAAATGCTCCTTTAATATCATCGATACTAATATAATTATCAAGATGATCCTCATCTATATTTGTCACTACTGCAATTGTGGGAAATAATTTAAGAAACGATTTATCGCTTTCATCTGCTTCACAAACAAAATATTTTCCACTACCAAGTTTTGCATTCCCTCCAAAACTTCGTACAATTCCGCCAACAATAACCGAAGGATCCATTGCATTTTCTAACATTTCAGATGCTATCATTGATGTTGTAGTTGTTTTACCATGCGTTCCTGCAATGGCTATGCTAAATTTCAATCGCATCATCTCTCCCATCATTTCAGCTCTTCTAATAACCGGAATCCCGAGTTTTCTCGCTTCAACAATTTCAGGATTATCAAGTTTAACAGCAGATGAATAGACAAGCACATCCACAGCCCTAACATTTTCAATATTATGTCCTATATCAACCTTTGCACCTATTTTATGCAATTTATCAGTTATTTCACTCTCCTTAATATCCGAACCACTTACATTGAATCCTAAATTAATCAACACCTCTGCAATTCCACTCATTCCTATTCCACCAATGCCGACAAAATGTATATTTTTTGTATCTCTAAACATAGGACAATCTCCTATTAATAATTTTTATCATATCATTAACAGCATTTTTATTATGTAATACTCCAGCATTTTCACCCATTACGGATAATTTCTCATTGTTGAAAATAATATCTTCTATAATCTTTTTTAGCATTATTCCGGAAAGGTTCTTTTGCTCTATTACAATCGAAGCACCATTATTTTGATAATTAATTGCATTCTTCATCTGATGATTATGCGTAGCATATGGAAATGGAATCAAAATCGAGGGTCTATTATTATCCGAAATTTCCGCCAATGTACAGGCTCCTGCTCTTGAAACTATAAGATCGGATATAGAATATATTTCACTCATATTATAAATAAATGGTTTTATAATACCGTTAAAGGATATATTTTTAAGTTTTTTCATT
>CBDVEF010000324.1:0-2377 GCA_965372935.1 uncultured bacterium
TTCAATAAGCGGAACATTTTCCTCCTCCCTTTTAATATTTATGAAATTTTTATATAACGCATTAATATTTCCCATATAGTAATTGGAAAAAGCGATTTCATTCATTATCCTGTAGCGGTATTCTCCATTATAAGATAATGCTTTTTCAAGGTATGATATGGCTTCAATGGGTTTCCAAAGAACATTTAGAACATTTCCGATTCTAAATAAAATTACCTCTTTCCATTTGTCGGTTTTACATTTAGATAATGCTTTTATATAATATTTATGTGCCTTTTGAGGGTATAATCTCCTTCGATATTCTCCATTACAAAAGTCAAAAATACCATTTTTAAATAATTTTAAGAAACTTTTAACCACTACTCTATCAAAATATAGACCTGAGTTTTTCTCTATGTAACTCGCAGTTTCCTTATCCGTATACACCCCTTTTCTATATACCCTATGGGAAGTCATAGCATCAAATACATCCGAAACTGTAATAATTTTAGAGAGTAAAGGTATCATTTCACCTTCTAATTTGTCAGGATATCCTTGCCCGGACATTCGTTCATGATGTGATCTTATAGCACTAAGTACAGGTTCAAGGGCCGGATGTTTTCCCAACAACTGTTCTGAATAAATCGAGTGTCTTTCTATCTCATTTCGTTCCTCAGGGGTAAGATGACCTGGTTTTTTCAGTATATTATCAGATATCTTCAATTTGCCTATATCATGCAATTTTGCCGATAATGATAAAACTGCCAGATCTTTCTCAGATAATTTAAGATCTTTACCTATTTCTACGGAAAACAATCTGACCCTCTCTGAATGACCTTCTGTATATGGATCTTTTGCATCAATTATTTCTGAAAGCATCTTCGTGTTTATAAAGAATAATTCCCGTGCAGTATTTAAATCATCCTTTATTCGCAAATTGTCTGCTATTTGTTTTTCTCTATCTTCCATCTACTAATCCCTTATTGAAATATCAAAATGGATATTAAAAATCTATATTTAAGAATATTGAATATTTAAGTGCTTGTCAACTATGTATTATTATTGCTGGGCAGATGAGTAACAAAGTTACAAGTTACAAGTTACAAGGGCCAATAGCATTGCTATTGAGGGAATGCCAACGCCAACGGGAACGGAATAATGAATAATTAACAGGAAATCGTAAATAGAGAAATCTCCCCCTCCTTTCTGTTCCCTCCCACAAGTGGAGGGAAAGTTAAAAGATATTTCCTCTTAGTGAAATTCGTTTTAATTCGCGTAATTATATTTCCCATTCCGTGGTTAATTTTACCTTCCGTGGTTATTCGTTGTGATTCTCCTATTCTTGCCATCCTGAATTTATTCTATTGTAATTATATAAAATAATGCTATTATATACTAAAATTATATGAACAATAGGAGGTCCAAATGAATAATGAAAATCAGGAAGAAAAAAAAATGAACACAACGGAACAAAGCAAAGCTGAAGAGAATAAAAGATATAATATTTCTAAAGATATAAATCAATTTGGCAATATTATATTTAGTCCATCTAAAACATTCGAATATATTTGTGAAAAACCTACATGGTGGCTACCTTTACTTTTACTAATTATAATTTCCGTTCTATATATTCTTGTTACATTCCCTTCAATAATAATACCTGAAAAAATAAGCAGTATTATGAGTAATCCCTCTGTTCAAAATTTATCTGAAGCTCAAAAAGCAAAATATCTATCTTCATCTTCAATCTTGATACGATCATTGATAGGGGCAATAATATCAACTCCAATTTTTCTTCTTCTTAAAACAGCTATATTTTATTTCGCCATAATCGTTTCCGGTTATGAGGTAAAATTTAAGAAAGTATTTTCTTTAATAACATGGGCAAGTGTTGTTACCGCTCTGGGAATTGTGATAAAAACATTCCTTACTTTGATTAAACATACATCAGATATATATACAAGCCTTGCTGTTTTTGGCATCGGAATGAATCATAAAAGTTCAATTTTTGTTCTTTTAAATAATTTTGAAATTTTTACAATATGGAACATTCTACTTATTGGATTCGGAGTAGGGGCAATCACAAAGATGAAGAGGAGTAAGAGTATTACAATTATAGTTGTTTTATGGATTCTTTGGATTCTTATTAACACATTTGTATTCAATAAATTCTCAGGGATGTGATATATACAAATTATAGTTGCAAGAGCCAATAGCATTCGCTATTGAGGGAATCCCAACGCCAGAGGGAACGGATAAAAATAGAGAATTGTAAATCGTTAACCGTAAATCGTAAATTGTGGAAAAAATCGAAAACAGTTGCCAGACATCAAGAACGAATTGCGAATGTGTCATCCTGAATCCTGACCTGCGTCAGGACAGGTTTATTTCAGGATCT
>CBDVEF010000325.1:0-2369 GCA_965372935.1 uncultured bacterium
TGGTGGTTCTCCCTCCCTTGTTTGTTCCCTTCGTGAAATTCGTTGTTATTTCTTTCTTTCCCTTCTCGGCTGACGTCTGATGTCTGGCGTCTGACGTCTGATGTCTATTTCCTTTATTCGTGTAATTCGTGGTGGATTCCCCTCTCTCACTTCCTACTTCTCACTTTCTGCTTGATACTTGCAACTTGTTGCTATTTCGTGAATTCGTGGCTATCCCCCCCTCCCTCTCTAATGCAATTTTATTATTACCGGCTTACTATATAAGACAGCTCCATATACACCCCATGCTCCATCAATATTGCCGCCATTCAGGAATAGATCAGCACTGGATTTATGCCATGAACCGTTAATAGCTGAAATACATACGGAATAATCACCCTCTATATAGTTATTTAAGGAATCCATAAATGCCGAATCGGGTATAATTGCAGATGTATCACCAATAGAGGCAGACCATCCTCTCGCATTGTTTGAACTATCACATGGAGAAACATTGATAACATAAGATTCCGCACTATCGCTCATTGACCAAATAGCCGTAATAGAAGATAAAGAAAAAGTATCATTATCCTGTGGAGTTATGATGGAAAAACTATCGGGGAGAAAGCATGAACTCTGGAATTCTTTGCCATCCGGCAATATAATACTTAAATCATATTTACTAAGGTAATTAAGATTCATAGCAGCTTTAAAATAGATACCTTTTGATTTCTCCGGAATAGTGTGCTCTCCAACAGTCACTTCTGCATCTTCAATAGGCGTTACGGTTATAGGAATATCCGGAATTGTATCACAATACTCGGGAGAATCCATATAAAACGGAATTTGAATAGTCGTTTTTCCTATAAGCACTGTTATTGTATTGCTTTCCGGATAGAGTGTCTTTGCTACCTGCCCCGTTATTGTATATTTTTCAATCTTATCCGAGCAGGAGGTAAAAATAGTCAAGATAATGGCAATTAGCAAGACTAATTTAGTCGTTTTCATTGATTATTTCTTTTAAATTATCTTTTGAATCACTAAAAGTTACATTTGAAATTAGCTTATATCCGTTTTCTTTATCTATAGTATGCGGGTAGATTATTCTGACTGCTTTAACCTTATCATCATCCATACTAAACTTCTTCATAATTTGAGATAACTGAGCAACTGTAAAATAATTTTCTCTTACCACAGTTTTTAGTATGGAAAATTTATCGTCGCTAAATGATTCCGATTCGATTTGAGATAACAGTGCAGAGAATTTACTTGGAGACATTTGAAAATGATCTGATGTTTCTACAATTACATCATCGGTATTATCCATTTCAACATTAATATTCCCTGAATAATTTAATTTATATATCAGTTCGGTAAGATCCTCTATCTCATCCGTTATTGATAATGCCGCTTTTCTGTCTCTTGTCGAATATAGCTTTTGAATATATGTGTTTCTCAATACTCTGAGGTCTAACCTTATCCTTCTGACTATATTCTCAGGAATAGCGAGAAGAACAGGAGATGGGATTGCCTGATTATCATCCACATAACCGCTTATTCTGATGGACAGATTACCTGCTGGCGTTTTCATCTCCACTCGGTTTTCAATATTCTCCGCCCTCAGACAGGGAATCATCATTATTACTATTATTGCTGTAATTGATAGGATCCTTTGTACATTCATTTTTCTTCCTCCGTTTTAATTAAACAACACTTTTATACCTTTTGCACTATCTTATAATTTGTGCATTCGCATTATATATATTATATAAAATATTTCAAGTATATAAGTATGAATGTGCTAACCAGTTCCACTAAACCCATCATTGTCATTCTCCCCTTTTTTTTCCTCGCCCTTTATGGGAGAGGACTAGAGGTGAGGGTGATAATAAGTGTTTAAGTAGGAAGTGAGAAGTAGGAAGTTTAAAGATGAAAATCGAAAAACGGGAATGACAACGCCAACGGAAACGAATAGGAAATTATGAATTGTCCCACCTCACTTCTTGTGTCATTCCTGCGAAAGAGGCTGTGTCATAATTATATTATATTAAAAATAACACTTAAAAAAAGGATTAAAAAATGCTATAATACAAGGTATAATAAAGGAGATATTATGGCAATAAGGAAAGGAATAGACAGGAACATGGGGATTTTGTTTCCACAATATATTGATGACTATATCCCGAAGGATCATATTGTAAGGGTATATGATAAACTAATAGATGTTTTCAGTGACGATGCTTTGGGATTAAGGTGTAATGAGTATCAGGTAGGTAATCCTAAATATGCCCCTCGTATAATGTTAAAAATATTAATATATTCATATTCACAAGGAATAAGGAGTTCACGGAAGATAGAAAAAGCATTATACGATAATATATCATTTAAAT
>CBDVEF010000326.1:0-2347 GCA_965372935.1 uncultured bacterium
AATCCGTAATTGGAGGTTACGATGAAATTACAAATTCTAATTCTTTCATTATTAATTATAAATTTTTCATTACTATTTTCTCAAAACACTTGGGTACAAACCTATGATCCCTTTCCTGGATGGCAAAACCCAAGTTATAAAGTGGAAGATGTAGTAGTTTGTGCCGAGGGTGGTTATGCCGTAAATGGAACATACAATGGCTTTAACGGGCAAGAAGAATTCAAATGGGGTTTTGTAGTTAAAACAGATTGTGACGGGAATATGCTTTGGGCAAAGCAAGATACTATCTATAACGATCTTGTACACACAACTGCAACGGGAATGATAGAAACTACCGATGGTTATATAATAAGTGTAGGATATTCCCCATCATTTGGAACATATTTGATAAAAAGAGATTTAGAAGGCAACCGCATTTGGCGACGAACAATGACTGATTTTACAATACAATCAGTTGATACAACAGATAACGGAAATATAATTCTTGGTGGTTCACAAAACTTGAATATTGGATTGAGAAAAATAGATGAAGAAGTTAACATAATTTGGACACAAGTTTACCCGATTGCAGATGATTATACTGTTTGTAATTCAATTGTATCATTACAGGATGGAGGGTATGCCTTAACAGGATTTATTGATTATGAAGGAAGGGCTGATTTTGATGTATTGGTAATGAAAACCGATGAAAATGGTGATTCTCTCTGGACAAGAACTTATGATGCTTTTGGAGATCATGATCAGGGAAATTGCATAATTGAAAACTCAACCGGAGATATTCTGGTTTGTGGATATTTTACAGATCCTTCACAATTAATAATTCAAGGTTTCATATGGTACTTGAATTCTATAGGAAATACACAATGGATAGAATATATTGATACAGAAACAGGTGCATCTCATTTTTCATTATTAAATCTAACAGATGATACTTATGTTGCATACTGTTATAAGGGTCTGAATGGACTTATTCGCCAATCGTCAATATATTGTTTTGATATAAATTATAATATACAGTGGCAAAGTATATTTGATAGTAATGTTGCACAGAGTGACAGGTGCATTAAACAAGTACCAGGGGGCTTTATATGTGCTTTCAGAGATTATGGTGGTACGATGTATGATAATAATATTGGTTTAGTAAAAACAGATTCGTTAGGTAATTATACTGGAATAGATGATAATATTGTGAATCCACAAAATGTTGTTTCTTTTTATTGTTATCCTAACCCTTTTAATCCTACTATAAGTTTCGAAATAAAAACAGATAACTTAAATAATCTACAAATTAAAATTTATAACATTAAAGGTCAGCTAATTGAAATAATCCCTATCGTAGAAGGAAATGTTTCCTGGAATGCAAATAATAATGCATCGGGAATATATTTATGTAAACTTATTAATGTCGAGACAGATAAAATTCAGTCTGTAAAGAAAGTGACGCTGTTGAAATAAGCTCCCCTTACGAAGGAGAGCTACCCAATTTATCGAGTAGAGGGTTTTAAAAAAGGAGAGGAAAATGAAAAAGTTAATTATTGTTCTTATTACTTTATTTGTAATCACAAATCTGTTTTGTATAAGCAGAACCAAGACAATGACACAAACTCAGTTGCAAAATCTACGTAATGCTGTAAATCCGGATTCATCTACACCTGGTAGAGATGATTATATGCGATTGTTTTGGTGCAATTATGTGGGTCAGGATACTATGAATACAAGAGAATTTGTTGATAATGAAAGAGCAGAAATGTATGGATGCAACACTTATGTGAGAGAAGCTATCTGGGGTGCTGTAGAGCATGATGCCGTAGTTCATGATCCTGTAATAACGCCTGATCAGATGCTTGACCTTGCCAGTGATTATCTTCTATACCCGTTATTTGATTATTATCTCGATCTCTTACCTAACGGAGAAGTGTTTACCCATCTTAAATCTACCCACAATGCAGCAGGAGATCCTATCTCGGGAGGTGCTCGTGCTTTTACACTGCTTTTTCTTTTACATGATGTATCTTTCATCAGTGATATGATCTGGTACCATCCCGGAGTAAATACTGATTCACTTTATAGCAAAATCACTCGCCTAGCAGATTTTGCAGTTGATTCCGTACTTACCGATACACCGGAAAACCTTTTTATGTGGCCATATAATATAATAAACGGAAATACTTGGTCTGATTCAGATTATCCTATGGCGAATGCCAATGTGCGGATAGCATTATTGGGAGCATTGGGCTATGCCGGTTGTGTCATCGGCGGTACAACAGGAGATGCATATATAGATACTGTAAAGTACCAACTCTTCGACAAACCGATACCGGCAGATGCTTTACCGGCAGGTCATCCT
>CBDVEF010000327.1:0-2335 GCA_965372935.1 uncultured bacterium
TGTTACAATGTGCGAAAGTAACCTTGTAGCAGTACCCGGATAACTGTCTTGCTCGGTTATAAATGAGGGAATACGCAATAAAAATGCTGATAATACCAAAGGAATCTCTGTAAAACTACCTGTTCCAATAACAAATGCCGGTTTATATCTAATTATATACCGGGAACATACAATAAATGATATTAAATTCATAATTATTGCTCTGCACTTATTATATAAAGATTTTCCTATGAAACCTGCTGAATGAATATGAAGAAATTTGAATTTGTTGCGATTTACAATTTTATATTCCATTCCCGATCTATTGCCGACAAAACAAATCATATAATTATCCTTTAATTTATTTGCAATGAGGATTCCAGGAAATATATGACCTCCTGTTCCTCCGGACGCTATCAAAACTGTTTTCATTTAAATTAACTCCATTATTATTTCTTGATATACTTAATAATATACCCATAACACTTAATGTAATAATTAAACTCGAACCACCTACACTAACAAGGGGTAACGGTAATCCTGTTACAGGGAAAAGTTTCAATGCAATCAATATATTAAAAATAATATAGTATGATATAATAATTACAATACCGTATGATGTATAATAACAAAAATAATCGGTTGCCTTTCGAGCTATTTTCATTCCTCTAATTATCATCACTAAATATGCAACTATTAATACAATAGAGCCTATAAACCCAAGTTCTTCCCCTATTACAGAAAAGATGAAATCCGTATAAGCTCTTGGTAAAAAGAACAATTTTGTCATTCCGTTCCCAAGTCCAAGTCCCAACAATTTTCCCGAACCGATAGCGAAAAGTGAATATTGGGACTGAGCAACAGGAGCTTTTATACCTTTCAGATTAAAGAACCCTACTATTCTCATTCTTGCGTACGGTTTTATCATAATACTTATACTCAAAATTATTATTGCAAGAAGAACTATAATACCAAGCTCTTTAACATCAAAACCCATTATAAAAAGTATTGTAAGTGAAATGAATCCAATGACAAATGCTGTTCCGAAATTAGGTTCAATCATAATTAAACCAATGGTAACTGCAACAGGCAGATAAAAATATAGCAACCTTACCTTTAATTTATCAACCACATCCTTTTTGGTCTCATAGATCGCCGCTAAGAAGATAACTAATGAATATTTAGCAAGTTCAGATGGTTGAAAACTAAGAGGACCAAGCATTATCCATCGTCTGACCCCTTTCCCTTTCCCTACAACGAGAACAAGGATAAGGAGAAGTATGGAAATAATAAAAAATATTTTTGAATACTTTTTAAAATGGTTATAATCAACTTTACTGAGACCTATCATAATTAATAGTCCGATAATAGCAATTACTATCTGTTTAATAAACATAAAACTTCCATCAATGAAATTATCACTAAACATTATAAAACCACCCAGTGATGATAAAACCATCAATAAACCAATAAATAAAACAATGATAATATCATACAGCAGTACTATATCAGCTTTCATTATCTTCTTTTATCCTCTTAAATATATTCTTAAATTGCTTTCCCCTATCTTCAAAATTTTTAAACATATCAAAACTTGCAGCTCCTGGCGATAATAATATGACCTCATTTTTTTTTGCATGTTTAAAAGCTATACGGACTGCCTCTTCAAAATCATTTGTTTTACTATAATGTTTATAGCCATATTTTCTTACTTCCTTCTCTAATTTATCTTTAAGTTCTCCTATGAGTATAGTATATTTCGTTTGTTCAACTATTGATTTACCCATTTCTCCAAGACCTGTATCTTTCTCTCTCCCTCCTGCTATAAGTATTATATTCATATTTGAGAATGATTCTAAACTACTTTTAAAAGCAACAGGGTTTGTACACATCGAATTGTTATAAAAGCGAATTCCATTAACACTTCCGAGATATTCCAATCTATGAGGAATACTATTAGTCGATTTTATAGTTTCTCGAATACTTTCTGCATTCCCCCCCGCCATCAATGTTGCACAGGATGCAGCCAGTACATTTTCAATATTGTGTTTTCCTATAAGTTTAATATCATTTATATCAAACAGTTCATTAGATGTTTCATCATCACAAAAATATCCCTTACCCTCTTTAATGTATGTCCCCTTTATATCCCGATTTCCTAAAGAAAATCTATACACTCTCCCTTTAATCATAAATTGACACTTTCTTGTATTAAAATCCATATCATTAATAATTGAGATATCATTTTTATTGCATAGAATGGTAAAGAAATAATCGGCAAAGTTTTATCAAAACAGAGTTGTGAAATTCTAACACCCGCCGACAAATGATATTTCTCAAGATAGATGTGCATGCT
>CBDVEF010000328.1:0-2321 GCA_965372935.1 uncultured bacterium
GGATAATTTTTACCTTTTATTACAAGAATGGGAGAGGATAATTTATTGCTTTAAATACAAGAAAGAGATAACAAAGGATAGAGAGAATTAAACACGAATTGCACTAAGAGAAGTATTTATATGATGAAATTCAATAAGGTAGATTCCTGCTTTCGCAGGAATGACAAAGAAGGGAGAGAGAATAGGTCGAATAATTATACGCGCATACATTTTCCCCCCGTTCCCGTTGGCGATTGTCGTTCCCGTATGTATATTTACGATTAATGGTTTACGCTCTTTAATGTGTTGGCATTCCTGTTTTAGTTTATTAACCCTATTGACGTATATGCGGTTTAATACTAATATTACATTGATGTAATATGGATGATAAAAAATTTATAGAAGAATGGCTTAAAAAAAATCCTATTATTGATAAGGATGCAACAATAGGTAGAAAAAAATATAGTAGATCATTTAATAAGAAAAAATTTGATCTTATTATCGATATTCATGGATATATGAAAAAGGAAGCAACAGATCTGGTAAACAATCAACTTAAATTATCACATAAAAGGGGATATAGAAAAGTACTTATAATTCATGGTAAAGGATTACACAGCTCGGAAGGTCCTGTTCTTAAAGAAAAAATCAGGAAAATACTTATTACAAGCATTTATGTTAGTGATTTCCATATTGCAAGCCCTAAGGATGGAGGAGAAGGGGCGACAGTAGTTTACATTAGAAGGGGCTGAGTTCTTTTTCTGTAACAAAGGGGAATGAAATATTTGTGATTCCGGCGTTTACACTCATGTCACCATTAATTCTATATTTTAGTGCCTTTTTTTCAATTAGAGATTTGAATATCTGGGGTAAATTTCTAAATCCAACGGTAACAGGAATCCTTATATACTCTATACCCAGTGAAGGTATGCTAATACTTGATTTTGAACCACTGCCTGTATTTAAGCCATTAATTGCTATATTATAATTAACCTTTGGAATCTTTATAGAAAAATTGTTTTTATTTTCTACATTGAGTCCAATATCCAGTTTTACATCTGATAATGAAATATTGCTTAATCTAACATCCTTTATTGAAATTTCTGGTTTAGTAATCGGTTGTATATTCTTTATAAGTGAACATCCATTAAGCAATAATAAAAAAATGACAGGTAAAATTTTAAATGTATTTCTCATTTTCATACTCCTTTGGTTTAATTAAAACACTTCTCATCTCTTTTTGATGATATATATCAATTCTTATTGGTAATTCCGAGTATATATGTTTTGTTTTCAATTTGATTTTATCATCTTTTATGTCTATACCAATATTATCTATCTGTTTTCTCCATAAATATATCTCCTTTCCATTTAATGATATTTTGCTTTTCTTGCAATAGCTATTAATAATGAATTCAAGTGTATTTAACCATCCCGGAAAACTTTTTTCCGAAAATGAATGATTGTGGTATAGTATCGAAAAAATCCCTCCCGATTTTTCAAAATAATATAACAAATTTTCATAAGATTGTTCAATCGCTAAATGCATATATGCAGAATCCATTAAAGAGAGTGGAATCTCAAGTATATCATTATACCAAATAGGATATGATGTCCCTATTGCATATCCTATATTATTTCTAAATCCAGCTGTAGAATCATAGTGAATAGAGGAAAACGAAACATTGTTTATATACTCATAGAAATTTTCCGTGAGATAATGTTTTCGCATTCCAATAACTTCACCGGCATAATCCTCGAGAATGGATTTTTCTCTATTCACAAACCTGGAATTTAATATTTTTTCATCCGAGAGATGAAGACCAATTTCACTGTGATTGTTTTTTAAGTATTCAATCGTACCTCTGGCTTCATCTAAAGAGTATCTTCTTGCATATTTATCTTTTCTCTTTGTAATAAAAAAGAATGTGCTCTTTATTTTCCTTTCCTGTTCCCATTCCAATATTTTTGCGAAATTCCAGTATCTATCCCTTGTAATATCTATCATAGCCAATATATCATTTAAACAGGTGTCATTATGGAATTTAAAAATATTTGTGAATTTTGAGAACCTTAATAAATCAACATCATGAGACATAAATAATATGGAATTTTCCCCATAGGGGAGAGGTTGTATAATAGGGACAATTGTTTTTCTTTTTAATAGAAATTTTGTAACAATTTTTCTGAAATGTATTGATAAAATATCAATTGATTCGAATTTAATATCACCAACAACGGGAAATGCATCAATTGGTGTAAATCAAGATATTGTTTTAGGTTTATATTTATTAACAGAGTCTGATGAAAAAAGTAAAACGAATATTAAAATAAATGGAAAT
>CBDVEF010000329.1:0-2296 GCA_965372935.1 uncultured bacterium
ATATTCTCAGGTACTTTAATACCTATTGATTATGCTTATGTTCAAGATATTTATTGAAATTATTCAATTTTCAGACTGTTTTCAATCTATCCGGTTCTCTATAGTCTTATACTTACACCTATATTTTATTTAATTTTAATACTTAAAGGAAAGAAAAGTGCTCTTTTTTTAATCACTCTATATATAATACTTTCTATTCCTGTTATTCTTCTCCCTGGGAGTGGAGAAAGATATCTCTACCTACCTTCAATTATCACCAGCATACTAATATTTACATTAATATTTAAGAATAATATCATTGTTGTAAAATATAAATATATCTTATATACAATTATTGTCATTTTCTTCTCTTTCATATCTATTAAAAAAGGAAATTATTGGAATGATGCTTCATATCAATCTAAATCTATCGTTAATCAAATTAAACTAATTTCGAATAGAATACCTGATAGTTGTAATATCTATATCAATGGGTTCCCAGATTCATACAAAGGAGCTTATATATTAAGACATGGTATTGATGTAATTTTTGAATATATTGCAAAGAAAGATGTTAATATTTTAAAACAGAAAGAGGTTCACAATGCAATTACACTTGAATATAGAAAAGGTACGGTCTATATAAAATAAGGAACCTACATAGAATGGTTTTAGTGAAAATTTAAGAAATGAATATTATAACAAAATTTAATTATTATATAAGATGGTTTTTTAAGTGTAAAATTCTCAAGAAAAAAATTCCATTGACAAGTTCTATTATTATAACAGATAAATGTAATTTAAAATGTAAACATTGCTCTGTTGCACATCTGGGATATAAACCAATGTCTTTCAGAGAAGTCACATCCGATATAAATGATTTATATAATACAGGATCAAGGGTACTTGTAATAACCGGAGGAGAGCCCTTTATGTGGAAAGACAAAGATTATAATTTAGAGGATGTTATAATATTTGCAAAAGAATTAGGATTCTTTAGGATTGTTGTTTGCACAAACGGGACATTTAAACTTGAATCCTGTGCGGATTATCTATGGGTAAGCCTGGATGGTTTCCCTGAGGAACATAAGGCAATCAGGGGGAATATTTATACGAAGGTTGTTAAAAATATTCTTTCAAGTAATCATAAAGGTATATATATTAATTTCACAATCAGTAAGATAAATTATAATGATTTTGATAAATCGGCAATAAAGATATTAACATATAAGAACATAAGAGGTATTCTATTCCATATTTTTACACCGTATATAGGAGCTGATACTACTTTACTTTTAAGCATGGGTGAGAAGATAAATGTTCTTAATATGCTATATAAATTAAAGAAAAAACATCCCTATAAAATTTCCAACACATTTGACGGGCTTAAGGCAATGAGATATGATACATGGAAGAGACCTGTCTGGGGTAGTATTACGATTAATCAAGGAGAAAAGAGTATATGTTGCTGTCGCAAGGATATTTACGATAAAGAAGTCTGCAATCAATGCGGATGTACTCCTGCTGTTGAAACATGGGTATTACAACAGGTTAAACCGCTTACAATTATTGAAAATTTGAAATTCCTATAATAAAATTTCGTAACCGTATAAGTGAATTCACATTTAATCTTCATTATTGAAATCAATGCTATCTGCTGCGAGTTTACCCGTTGAAAAAGCTGACTGAAGATTGTAACCTCCCGTTTCACCGTCAATATCAAGAATTTCCCCTACAAAATACAGATTTCTTACAAGTCTTGATTCCATTGTTTTGGAATTTATTTCACTTAAATCTATTCCACCTCTCGTAACCATTGCCTTATTAAAACCATCAACCCTTTCAATATGTAATGTAAATTTGACAATACTATGAATCAGATTTTCCCTTATCCCCTTTTTTAATTCAGATGCATATAAATCTAATGGGATATTCAAATTATTAAAAATTACAACTATAATCCTTTCCGGGATATCATACAATTTGAGAATATTAATTATTTTCTTTCTTCGATTCTTTTCAATTTTTTTCATTAAATCTTTTTTTAACAGCTCTTCATACACATAATCAGTTAAAGCTATTTTTAATATATCTCCTCTCTCTGCGTACCTCGATATATTTAAAACAGCAGGACCTGAAATACCATTATGAGTAAACAATATATCATTTTTTGTTCTTATTATCTCTTTCCCCATTCTATAAAGTGAGATATATTTTTTCTTCAGTGATATTCCATATAAATTAAATTTTTTGTAATTTTTTATACAGAAAGATGTAAGAGCCGGTTTGGGAAAAATAATTGAATGGTTAAAATTTT
>CBDVEF010000330.1:0-2286 GCA_965372935.1 uncultured bacterium
ATTATATAAAAATATTTATCATTAAACTGTGCAACAGCATAATTCCTATCTCTTGTAATTCCTGGTTTATTATCAATAATTGCAATCCTTCTTTTCAATATTGCATTAAATAAACTTGATTTCCCTACATTCGGACGTCCGATAATTACAATTTTTTTCATATTTCAATTAACCTTTGTGTTGTTATTTCAAAACTTCTATCAGCAATCATAATATCACACTTTAAGTTTTTATTCAAGTACTCAATACTATGATTATCTATTGATAAGCCATCTCTATTAATAATATCCGGTGGCAATACAATAAGATCGTAATGGTTATTTGTCATCTGAATGTCATTAATTATGTCTTCAAATGAAATCAGTGAAGCAACATTTACTGTTTTTCCAAAATAATTATTTGTGATAGAAACAATATCAGCATCAATTAAATATTTTTCCCTTAATAAATTACTATACTTATAAATGTAATGTTTAAATGCATTCCCGGTAACAAGAGCGATTATTTTATTAATTGTTTTATTGTTCCATTTATTTATCTGCTCAATTTCATTCAAATATGTTCTAATAAGACCTATTCCATTGTCATACTGGGGATAATCATCATAATAAATATTGTCCGGTATTTTGTCTCCGGCAATTATGAAAAGTTCGTCAGCTGCATAAATTATTCTTCTTTTAAAATTTCTTAAAAAATAGTTCTGTGATTTTTCTACTATTTTAATCAAATTCTTTGCCTCTTCCCTACTTTGCATTCTAAGTGGGTAAAGAGAATCTCTAAACTTTGTAATACCCACAGGTATTATTGCTATTGACAATATACCTGAAATAAGTTTTTCTATATCTCTAATGCTTTGTTCCAGGATTTTACCATCATTAATTCCCGGACATATTACAAACTGTATATGAAATTTGATTCCATTTTCAATGAAATATTTCAATTCTTCAATAATGTTCTTAGATTTATCATTGTCGATTAAAAATTGTCTGGTTTTATTATCTGTAGCATGAACAGATAGATATAGAGGAGATAATTTTTCATTGATTATTCTGTACCTGTCAAAATCGGTGAAATTTGTCATAGTAATATAACTCCCAGTAAGGAATGAAAGGATATAATCATCATCTCTTTCTCTTAATGTTTCTCGTGCATCTGAAGGCAGCTGTTTTTCAAAGCAGAATATGCAATTGTTAGAACATCTTCTGAGTATTTCGTGCCCTTCAATACCTAATGGATTATAGACATATTTTCTTACTGTGGTTAAACTTATTATTCCATTTCTAATATATTTTATAACTAATTTACCTGCATTTTGATGAAAAGAGAGGCTTAAATTATCGACAATCTTATGCCCATTTATACTTATAATACTATCCCCTTCTCTGATTCCATATCTATAAGCAGGTGAATCCTTTTCTACATTTGCAACTCTCATTGAACGGCTCCTCTAATCCTATTAACCTTATCTCTAACAACATCTATAGGAATAGGGAAATTCCCTTTTAAATTCTTTGCTTCCTCCGTACTTAAAATACCATTTCCAATCAATCTGGAAATAAGTTGATTTAAATAGCTATATTCGCCAAGTTCAATAGTGACATCGTTATTTACTTGTATTCTATAATAGAATTTCCCCGCAAATATAATAAAATCTATCCATGTAAATAATTTATCAGGTTTAAACGAACCATCAGGATAAAGATACATATATCTCTTATTGATAACATAATTTACAATAAAATTACTGGAATCTGCTATATCTATTATTTTTACAGAAGTAATTTTATCCCTGTCAATCTTTACATTATCCGTTATAAAATATACAAAATTAATTCTTGTCATAAAAGCAACTTGCGAATTAAAATTAATATCATTAGCTATATCAGCAATGTTTTTATGTTTGGCGCAGGAGATTAAAATTAGTATAAGCATTAAAATAGTTATATTTATTCTTCTCATAAAAATAAGCGGGTGACGAGAATCGAACTCGCGACACCAAGCTTGGGAAGCTTGTACTCTACCAGCTGAGATACACCCGCATTAGGTAATAGAATATAGAATATTTTAATATTTGTCAATGTTTATATTGAGAAATGGGTAGATAGATATGGACATACTTAGCAGTTCAAGGAGAGAGGAAAGGATTTAATCCATTCTCTCTGTTTTAATTATTCCTACCTCCCCTCTTTATCATTCCTCATTCCCTTTGTGTCATTCCTGCCTTCCTTCTTTGTCATTCCTGCGAAAGCAGGAATCTACAATTATTTTATAAAAAAGACATTTTAT
>CBDVEF010000331.1:0-2285 GCA_965372935.1 uncultured bacterium
ATACAGTATTGATGATGCACAATAGGTGCATCTAAAGGTGCATCCCAGACTATTAACCGTTGTGATCGAATCTAAAGATTTATAGAGAGAATAATCTATAAATGGGAGCTCGTCTAATATATTAATTCTTGGGAAAGTTCCCTTATGAATATTTGATATTTCAAAAATAGAATCTATAATATTATTGAAATTATTGCCTGTTATTATATAATCTATATTTTCTAATTCTCTTGCGTGCTCAGGTAATAGTGTCGCATATATCCCTCCAAGTATAATTTTTGTATCAGGGAAGTATTCTTTTAATATTCTGGCGGTTAAAATTATTCCAGGATACCAATATGTCATAAATGAAGTAAGCAATATAATATCCGGCTTATCAATATCCTTTAGCTGATCAATTAATTCATTTTCAGTTATACCATATTTAAAATATCTCATTTTAAATGTTCTTAATGCTTTTGGAAGAGCAATTTCTTCATGATAAATCTTACCCTTACCATATTTCCTTTTTCCGATGTATTTTTGAATGCAATCTATAAAATTGACATCCATCCCATAATTTTTTAAAATTGTGCTTAAATATAATAAACCTACAGGTTTAAACCATAAATCATAAAAAGCGAAATCAGTTACCCATGGGTTGATTGATAATATCTTTTTAATCGATTGTTGTCTTGCTTTGGACACTTGTGAATTTAATATTATTAGTTGAATATTTCTCAGCTAATGTTGAGAGGTATCCGTATTGAGATATGAAATTTGCAAAGTCATTATCTTTAATGATATATAGAGAGCTAATATTTATTTTTTCAGGATTAATCGGTTTATTTTTATACAGAACACCGAAATGTAAGTGAGGACCTGTTGATAAACCAGAATTGCCAAGATAACCAATTAGTTGTCCATACTTAACATTTGACCCGACTTTTATTCCACTTGCAAATCTATAGAGATGAGCATATACGGTTTTATAACCATTTTTATGATCAATAATAATTTCTCTTCCCATCCCTTTTCTTTTGTATTTTTTTACAATTACGACCCCATTAGCAGATGCATAAACAGGTGTTTTAATAGGAGCGGCATAATCTATTCCATAGTGGAAGGATCTTTTATGTGTGATAGGGTGTTTTCTATAGCCAAAATTGGATGTTATCTCTTTATATGAAACTGGGGCAATCAATATATTTTTCTCTAATGAATTGCCTGAATCATCAAAATATCCACAATATTCTGTGTTTGAATAATATATTGCTTCAGTATTAATCTTTTCACCTTTTATTTTAATATAATTAATACGATCATATCCCACAAATTTATCATTCAGATATTTCTTTCGGATAATTATATAGAATGAATCTCCCTCGCAAATGTCATGATAAAAATTATATTTGCCAAGAAATATCTTTTCTATATAAAGGGCAAGTGTTGGAAATTCTTTATAATTCATAACCGTTTTGTAAAAGTTTTCCTTAATAGTTCCGCAAATATATTCATCTTTTGTTTCTATATCTTGATCTATTGCCAGTACAATAAGTGAATCATTTACATTTAGAATAAGGTATGTAGAATCAATAGATTTATCATATTCTAAGGAGAAAAAATCCCCATTAAGCTTTATTTTTAATGATATTATTTTTCCAGGTTGAATAGTATTAGGATTCTGAAAAGAATGAAATTTTTTTATAATCATACGATTCAATGATGATGATAAATTAATCTTATTAAGTATCTCTAATAATTTATCCCCTTTTCTTATCTTGTATTTTGTGTGAATATATATATCATCATTATCGTAAACAATATTACTATCACTTGATTTTATCCCCATAGTTTTTTTGCAACCTGTAATTATGGTTACAAGTACAATCATACCTAACAAGAATCTCTTCATTTTAAATAAATATAACAAAATGTGGTGTTATTGTCAAGAAACAACAACAAAATGTAGGAAGATAGATATGGACATACTAACCAGTTTAAGGAAAGAGAGGTAAAGATTAAATTCATTTCTCTCTGTTTTAATTATTCCTGACTCCCTTCCTTGTCATTCCTCACCCACTTTGTGTCATTCCTGCGAAAGCAGGAATCTGCAATTATTCTATAAAAAAGACATTTTATTTTTTCTAACTGTCATATCCTGTCTCCCTTCAATTCCTCCCTATTTAAGTGCAAGGTATTATCTAAAATTAGTGTGATAAAGTATGGTTAAGGATAGATTCCTGCTTTCGAGGCTGTGTCATAATTCTTAATTTCAACAAAGGGCATATTGCTTAACTTTATCA
>CBDVEF010000332.1:0-2279 GCA_965372935.1 uncultured bacterium
GCCCTTTGTTGAAATTAAGAATTATGACACAGCCTCTTTCGCAGGAATGACACAGGAGGGATGCAGGAATGACAAAGAGGGGAAAGGGGAGAAGAGAATATTTTTTATCTTCAATTTCACGAATTGAAAACGAATTACACAAAGGGGAAACAATTTTCAACTTTCCCTCCACAGGTGGGAGGGAACAGAAGGGAGAGGGATATAAATATGATTCCACTAAATTCGGTTTACGATTCACAATTTTTTAATGTATCATCCTGAATTCATTTCAGGATCTATTTCACTGAATAGGGCAGATAATTATCTGCCGCCCCTACGATTACCCCCGCGATTTACGCTTTATACGGCGTTAAACATTCCCATTGACAACATTTATGGAGTATGATATAAACTATCCTCATTGGGCCGTTAGCTCAGCTGGTAGAGCACCGGCTTTTTAAGCCGGGTGTCGAGAGTTCGAACCTCTCACGGCTCACCAAAAGTCCCCATCGTCTAGCGGTTAGGACACAGCCCTTTCAAGGCTGCGGCACGGGTTCGATTCCCGTTGGGGACGTTAATATTACAATTAATATTTGCTTTATTAAAAAAGAAAGGAACGGGCCTCTTCGTTCCTTTTTATTGTTACCTAAATATAATAGTTCTTCTGAAAATAGGAATGATTTCCTATTTCAACTGATTCTTATTTCTTCCCTCTTTTTTCGACTTTTGTTATATAAAGATCACGAAATAATTTATCATGAACAATTGCTTTATTGAGCAAAAAGTGTGTCTCTAAATTGTTATTTGTTGCTGCCAGTCTATCCGCAAGTATATTACATAAAGCTGTTAGAATCTTCACAGAAATTTCAGGCTTTTTATCCATTATCTTTTTAAATTCAGTTACTGAAAGAAGAAATACCTCACTATCATCAATAGCGACTACATTCGCACTTCTATCATATACCCTTAGTAAAGCCATCTCTCCAAAAAAATCACCCGATACTAATGTCGTCAATTCTATCTCATACTCTCCCCTAATTAGATAGATCTTCACTTTCCCTTCTTTAATTAAACACATATCAGCACCCAGTTCCCCTTCCTTAAATATCATATCGCCCTTTTTATATTTTTTCTTAATTAGAGATGGTTGTAAAAGTTTTTCCTCTTCCTCGGATAGATTTTTAAATAATAAATAATCCCTTAAATCCATTTTTACCTCCATATAAAATCATTATAAGATAAATATGAAATAATTGCAATTAGTTTAGTTTATTATTAATTATAATTTATTCTTTTGAAGCAATTTCAAATTTGATTTATAAGATCAATCAAAATGCTCCTGTTGCAATTTAAAGTAATCAATTAACATACTCCCTATTTTATCTCTTATCTCTCTATAATATTTTAATGTTTCCTCTTCTGTTCCTTTGAATAGAGCAGGATCATCAAACGGTTTATAAATAGAATGTTTTGCTTGTCCTAAAAATACAGGACATACTTCTCCCTCTTTTCCACATATAGTGAATACATATTCAAATAATTGATTATTGAATTCATTTATATGTTTTGGTTTCTTTGAAGATATATCAATACCTAATTCAGTCATAACACTAATTGCATATCTATTCACCTCTTTTTCCGGTTTACTACCCGCTGAATAAGATTGAAATTCACCTTTTCCCATTTTATTTAAGAGACCTTCTGCCATTTGACTCCTACAACTGTTCCCCACACATAAGAATAATACTCTCATTAAATTACTCCTTTAAGAATATTATACAAATAAAAATACCTGTTGGCAAATCTCCGGTAAATATGACAAGTGGTTTAAACATACTTACCACAAAGGAGAAATTTTTGGGTCAGGCACCTTTTTTTCTCCAAATTTATCAAAGGAAGGAGGATATAACCACAAATGTGCAAAGATATAGTAATAAGTTGAAAGTTACAAGTAAGAAAGAGAAATTAAAAACAGAAGAAAAAATATAATATAGAGGTTATTAAGAATGATAGTTCAGGAGAAATGTAGGGAATGGCAGGGAAGATAGACAGGATATGGCAAATTTTTAGAATACGATGACAAAGAAAGGAGGCAGAAATGACACAGGGGAAATGCAGGGGTGACAAAGGGAAGAAAGGGCATATGCAGAGGTCTCCCTTACAATTTCACTAATTTGCGATTCATAATTTACTATTCGTTCCCGTTGGCGTTGTCATTCCCGTTTTTCAATTTACGTTTTTAAACTTGTCAAGTCCTGAAAAAAAGTTGACACTTTTTCCATTAATTTACTCCTACTAAA
>CBDVEF010000333.1:0-2267 GCA_965372935.1 uncultured bacterium
TCCATCCAAAAAAAAATCAAAAACAAGCCATAAATCAAAAAAGTAATAGATAAAGTGAAACAAGATGGCATTATAAATACATACAGTCAGGTTATGAATAAACTTGACGAACCAATGGCTTTAGGATACTCCCTTGTGGGAGAAGTCATCGAAGTTGGTAAGAATGTTACAGAATTTGAATTTGGAGATTTAGTTGCCTGCATGGGGGGAGGATATGCTTCTCATTCGGAGCTTAATTATGTTCCTAAAAATATGGCGGTAAAGTTAGAGAGTGAAAAATATATAAAGGAATCTTCACTTGGAGCTGTCGCAGGTGTTGTTATCGAAGGCATTAAAATGGCTGAGATCGGAGCAGGAGAAAATATTGCTATAATTGGATTGGGTTTATTAGGGCAGATTGCCGTTCAGATACTGAAAGCATCCGGCTGTAGGGTTGTTGGTATAGAACCGGACGAATTCAAACGATCTCTTGCTCATAAATGTGGTTGTGACCTGGTATTATCACCTGATGACAATATGCAGCAAGTAATAAATTTTACTCAGGGTTTTGGTGTAGATAAGGTGTTAATTACAGCAACAACCAAATCATATGGTCCTATAACACAAGCAGGGGAGATTATAAGAGACAGAGGTGTAATTTCTGTAATAGGTGCTATCAGTCTGTATATTCCAAGAGATATATATTACAAGAAGGAACTTTCTATCGTTATTTCTCGTTCTTACGGGGCCGGGAGATATGATCCCGCTTATGAAGAAAAAGGCATAGATTACCCGATCGGATATGCAAGATGGACTGAAAAAAGAAATATTCAGCTTTATATTAATCTCTTGGAATCAGGCAAACTTAAAATGGATAAATTGATTACTCATTTATTTGATTTTTATGATGCTCCAAAAGCTTATGAACTGATAACAAAGAATAAAAATAATGAAAATTTTATATCTGTTCTTCTTGAATATAAGGAAAATATGAAAGATGCAATAAAAGAGTTTGAAAAAACCATTATAACATCGCAGAAACCTATTTCACCTGTTAATGTTATAAGGGTAGGTTTAATAGGAGCCGGAAATTTCGTTAGCTCTACAATGCTTTCATATATGCTGCCTATAAAAGATTACAATTTTATTGGAATTGCTTCTTTATCGGGAACCACAGCGACATATATCGCAAGTAAATGTGATTTTAAATATTCAACAACTGATTACAGGGAATTGTTGTATGATGAGAATATAAATTTAATTATAATTTCCTCAAATCATAATACACATTCAAAATTCGTTTCCGAAGCATTACTTGCAGGTAAAGATGTATACTGTGAGAAACCGCTTGCAATCAATAAAAAAGGGCTTGAAATGGTTAAAATTGCTATTTCAAAATCGAGTGGAAGACTATTTGTAGGTTTTAATAGAAGATTTTCACCAGTAGCGGTTAAGATAAAGGAGATTTTAGCAAACAGACAATGTCCTATTATGATAAACTATATTATTAATGCAGGATATATATCCCCTGAACATTGGGTTAATGATATTGAAATTGGAGGAGGGCGAGTAATAGGAGAAGCCTGTCATATCGTAGATCTGTTTAGATATCTGATAGGGAGTCCTGTTAGTGAAACGAATATATATCCGATAAGTTATTCCAACAAAGAAAATGCACCGGATGCAAATGCTAATATCTCGATAAAATATGAAGATGGTAGTGTTGGAAATATATTATATACATCAATGGGAGATAAAACATATCCGAAGGAAAAGTGTCTTATATTTAACGGTCAGATGATTATTGAAATGAATAACTATAAATCCATTTCTATTTATAGGGACAAGAAATGCAATACTATAAAATATAGAGGTATGCAGAAAGGATTTAAAGAAGAATATATTGCGCTTGCCAAATCCTTCATAAATGGGGAAGAGTTTCCAATTCCAATTGACGAGATCATAGAGACGAGTGAGATTCTATTGAAATAAACCATGGAAGGGGAGAGAGGGAGAACCACCACGAATAAAGGAAATAGACACCAGACGACAGACATCAGCCGAAAAGGGAAAGAGAATATCAACGAATTTCACGAAGGGAACAAACAAGAGAGGGAGAACCACCACTAATTCACGAATTTATAACGAATTTCACTAAGGAGAAGGGAATAATCTTTTACCTTTACAGATTAGGAAGAGAAATAACCACGAATTACACTAAGAGAGGGGAAATATATTTTTACCTTTTATTACACGAATGGGTCAAATTACACGAAGAGGAAAAGGGC
>CBDVEF010000334.1:0-2265 GCA_965372935.1 uncultured bacterium
ATGGGGCTTCTTTCTTTCAAACTTTTCCTTTGCCATACTGTATTACCTCCAGTAATATACTTGCAAAATCAGCCTTTTATAATAATAAAAATTCATGGATATGTCAAGGAGTTTTAAAGAATTCCAAACTTTTCTTTCAGCTTTTCTTCAATATTTTTATTGACCTCTTTATAATGGTCAAACATCATTGAACTTACAGCTCTCCCCTGAGAAGCAGATCTTAGATCAGTTGTATATCCAAAAAGTTCAGCAAGTGGGGCATATCCAACGATGATTTGAGCATCTTTTCTTGATTCGATATGTTCTAATCTTCCTCTTCTTCTATTTAAATCTCCGATTATATCTCCTAAATAAGCTTCCGGTGTAATAATTTCAAGTTTCATTATTGGTTCGAGGAAAATAGCATTTGCTTTCTTAAACGCTTCTTTTGTAGCAATAGATGCTGCTATTTTAAAAGAAAGAGGACTGGAATCTACCTCATGAAATGAACCATCTACGAGGTCACATTCTATATCAATAATAGGGAAACCTGCTAATGGTCCTGTATATAATGCTTCCTTGACACCCTCTTCAACTGAGGGGATAAAATCCTTTGGTATTACACCTTTCACTATTTTATTATTAAATTTAAAACCACTACATTTTGCTGCTTTTCTAAAAATCAATTTAATATGTGCATATTGCCCTTTTCCACCTGTTTGTTTTATATATTTTTTATTAATAGTTACATCTTCTGTAATGGTTTCCTTATAGGCAACTCTTGGCTGTCCTATGTTAGCTTTTACCCCAAACTCCCTCATCATTCGATCAATTATAATTTCCAAATGCAATTCCCCCATACCACTAATAAGTGTTTGTCCTGTTTCTTTATTGACATGAGTTTTAAATGTTGGGTCTTCTTCCGATAACTTATGCAAAACATCAAAAAGTTTGTCTTGATCAGCTTTTGCTCTCGGTTCAATCGCAATTGATATAACCGGTTCAGGAAATATAAGATTCTCTAAAATGATTCTATTCTTTGGATCTGAAATAGAGTCACCTGTCCTGGCATTTTTTATACCAAAAAGAGCAATAATTTCTCCGGGACCGGCTTCCGACAATTCTGTTTTCTTCTTAGCATGCATATCAAAAACCTTAGATATTCTCTCGGTTCTATCTGTTCTTGAATTATATACTCTCATTCCTGCTTTTATTACACCTGAATAAATTCTTGTATAAGCAAGTTTACCAACAAAAGGATCCGTTGTAATTTTAAATACCAATGCACTTAATGATTCATTAATAGAAGGTTTCCTTCTAACTTCTTTATCCGAATCAACATCTATTCCAATTACATTGGGGATATCTAACGGTGATGGAAGATAATAGACAATAGCATCCAGCAGTTTCTGAACACCTTTATTTTTAAATGAAGAACCTGTTAAAATTGGAATAATTTGATGCCCGATAGTGCCTTTTCTAATAGCGGATCTAATTTCATCTTCAGGAATAATAACACCTTCTAAGTATTTTTCAGCTATATTATCATCAAACATGCTTAATTCTTCCAGTAATATTTCTCTATATTTCTTTGCTTCTTCTTCTATATCTTTTGGGATATCTCTCTCGTCAAAAGTTGCTCCAAGTGTTTCATCATGCCAGATATAAGCTTTCATTTTAATAAGATCAACAATACCGGTAAAATAATTTTCTTTTCCTATGGGGATTTGTATCCTAACCGGATTTGAAAAAAGTTTTTCCCTCATCATATTAATTACATTATCAAAATCAGCACCCGTTCTATCCATTTTATTTAGATACGCTATACGAGGAATATTATATTTATTGGCCTGCTTCCATACTGTTTCAGATTGTGCCTCGACACCTTCAACAGCAGAAAACAACCCAACTGCTCCATCAAGAACACGAAGCGATCTTTCTACTTCTACTGTAAAATCCACATGTCCAGGTGTATCAATAATATTAATCTTATGATTTTTCCAATAACAAGAGGTTGAAGCTGATGTAATTGTAATACCTCTTTCCTTTTCCTGTACCATCCAGTCCATTGTAGATGCTCCATCATCCACCTCTCCAATCTGATGCACTCTTCCGGTATAGTACAATATCCTTTCGGTAGTTGTTGTTTTACCCGCATCGATATGAGCCATAATACCAATGTTTCGAATCTTTGTTATGGAAATATTTCTCATATAAACTATATCTTAAAATGTGCAAAAGCTTTATTGGCTTCAGCCATCTTATGGGTGTCTTCCCTTTTCTTAA
>CBDVEF010000335.1:0-2247 GCA_965372935.1 uncultured bacterium
CCTGTAGCAAATGGATCCAGTGTTCCACCATGTCCAATTTTTATTTTATTACTAAAATACTTTTTTAAATTTCTTATTATATCAAATGTCGAAATTTTAGACGGTTTATCGACTAAAAGACAATCATTAATGTCAAAATCGGTAACTAAGTGAGACTCTATAGTTGCTTGTTTGAAAATCATAAATATCTGCATCGACTCCAATATCAATTGTAAACTGTTTTATTTTTATACCACCACCATAAGTCCATCCTTTCCTGGAACCTGCTACATCAAGGAAATAACCAATCCTTGCCATTAAAAAATTATAATATGTGTATTCGATTCCCGTGCCAACCCATGTGTCATTGAGTTCATCTCTTACAATTTCCATCACTGTTGCGCCACTTGAATCAGTACTGAAAACAAGAACCTTGATAAAATCGGTAGCAATAGATAATTGATTCAGTGAATCCTTTATTGGAGTGTATGCAAAACCTAATCGTACCAATCTCGGTAAGGGATCCGAACTTTCGGATTGTAAATAATTGATATCAGGACCAAAGTTTTGAAGGGAAATACCTATATTAAATCTATCCTTTATTACTTTATATAAAAGTCCAAAATCACCGGCTATCGCCACTCCTTCACCACTACCTGTATTTGCAGGAAGAATTATTCTAATTACCCAACCGGGAGCAAGAAAAGAGTATATGAATTTAAGTCCAATACCGAGGTATAATTTGTCTGTGATTGCCGTAGCATATGTAACCTTTGCTGCGAGATCAAACACTCTGTATTGTATATTGATACTACCTGTTATATCCTGTGCATCAATTAATCCGGGTGTAATATATATTATTTCTCCTCCAATTACCCCTTTCCACTTTTTAACAGGGTGAACGATTGAGAAATACTCATAATACATATCATCAGCTAAACCACTTAACCAGTTTGCATGCATAAGAGCGATTTCACTTTGATTAATATTTGCCGCTCCGGCTATGTTATAATAATTTGCAAGTGCATTGTCTGATATTGCTGTATAGGCATTGCCCATTCCTACAGGTCCTGCTCCTGGAAAAATTGTTAGAAAAACTGCACCAGCTTGATTCGCGGTGGCAAATAACATTCCGGGTAATAGAATTATAGCAATTATAATCAATGCATATAATGGAGGATTTTTAAGCATACATACTCCTATTTTAATTTTGATTAAAATAACAGAATAAAATATATATGTCAAGCAGTTCATTGAAATATAGAGTATATAGAAAGAGTACAGAGTATATCTGTACTCTAAATTTACAAATCATGAGTAATAAAACAGAGGCTGAATATCTTGAACCTATATATTCCGAATCACATAGAAGGTTCTATTCTTTGATTCAATGAAACACCATCATTGCTTATTTTTAATATAAAGAAACCTTTAACCGGATCTTGTCTTCTATTGTATTTCATAGAACCGGTAACACCTGTAAAAGATTCTAAATTGATTAGTGATGTTAGTAATGCTCTTCTATCATAAGTTTTATTGTTCTTGATTTCGTATATGATTAAAGAAATTGCATCATATCCAAGTGCTGATAAGCTATTAGGTACTGTGTTAAATTTGGTTTTGTAGTTTTCTACAAATTCTTTTACAAATGGGTTTTCTGTTTTATAAAAGAAGTGTGTGCAAAAATAATTATTGCCGGGTAAATTGAATCCTTTTTCATACATCAAAGGAGAATCCCAACCATCACTTCCCAAAACAGGTATATTTATTCCTAATTTTCTTAATCCCCTTATAATCTTATATACATCCGTATAATATAATGGTATAAATACAAATTCAGCTTCGGAATGTTTTATCCGATTTGCCATCTGGGTTAAATCATATTTTCCTGATGTCATATAGTATTTTTCGACTACCTTCCCTTCTGTTGATTCAAAAGCATTTTGAAAATACATTTCCAAACCCTTACTATAAATATTAGATGTATCGACAATATTATATGATTTTTTTAGATTCATCGTATAACAGGCAAAATGAGCCATAACACTTCCTTGATCATCATCAGTATAACATATCCTCCAGCTACATCCTGAGTATCTTGTAGCAAGTACATGTGTTGCAGCAGGGACTATTTGAGGAATCGCACATTTTTGAGCTGTTAATGAGGCATTTACAGTGTTTGCACTTGTAATGGGACCAATTACTGCTATTACCTTTTTTTCTTTCATTGTTGTAACAATGTCTTGCCTCCAGTATTGACCTTGTTGG
>CBDVEF010000336.1:0-2245 GCA_965372935.1 uncultured bacterium
GTATCTAGTATTTTGTATTTAGTATTCGTGCGTATAATATATAATTTCAAAATTCCCATGAATATATCGTCTATATAACGGGTATGTTCTTAAAAAATCTCTCCTGCCTGAAAGATATAATGTTGCAAAGAATATGAAAACAGTAAATATAACTAAGACAGGCACCCAAAATTTCCATCTGCCTATTTTCAAATAGAATGTTTTATATTGTTTGTATCGTTGCAATAACATTAATGTATAAATTATAGCCACTATTGTGGGTATAAGTAAAATAAGATTATCCATCTTTCCATTCTTGAAAAGTAAAATAATAAATAGGTTCAAAATTAGAAAAGCAAATGTTATATACCCTATCTTTTTATTAATCTGAAATTTGATAAGATCATAAATTAATACAGGAAAAATAAAAAAAACAGTTAGAGACTCACACATCCATACAAGAGGAGGATGCCAGAGCATTTCTTTTATTGCAAAAATTATAGCAAATGATAAATATATAAGAACAATGCCAATAGCTGTTGATTCTTTATCCTTAATCATCATCTTCATTAACCTCCTGAAATGTAAGGGGTTATAACGATCTCATCCTCATTTCTGACCTTTGTCTCTTTTGCAATCGCTTTCCCACCTCTCGCAACAATAAATATATGATTCTGTGGAATCTTTAATATATCAATTATTTCTTTAACAGTCTTTTCAGAATCAATCTCTATTTCAACTACATTTTTGCCATAAGTAAAATTTCTCAATCCACCAAAAATTTTGATTTTCATATAACAATGGAATTACCTTAAATTTAGGAGGTAATTAAATCTAACAATAAAATTATGATTTTTATTTATTTGATATATATCTCCTAACATAAGTTTGAAATTCATTTTCTTTATACTGCATCCCACTTCTAATTGAGGTATATAGTAATATTCAATATTTCCTGATAGAAAATTATTTGCAGGGAAATTTTCCTCATTAAATCCACCTCCGGATGGCCAAGTTGTATCAATTGCCCCCTCCCCTTTTCTCTTAAAATAATTTATTAATGTTACCGAAAAATTAGAAAATTTCCTATTAATCTCGAAATATATTCTATCGAAATCATTCCCCTCTTCAGTTCCTATTGGGAAATCGTATGTCAGATAACGACCAGCAGGGGCATAGAGCCCATATATCCACCTTGATGCAATCGAATATTCCCAATGGATATTTGTATTTAAAACGCTAAATTTATGACCAAATGTAAATGCTAAATGATTCGGTTCATTCATATCACCCGGTGGATTATCATATTGAAAATCATCTATAAGCAATTCAAGATAAAAATTATGATCTTTGATATTCTGACTAACAGTTAAATCCCAGAAAATATTAGTTGGTGTATATATATTATCATCCGATTGATTCCACTGATAGACATAATATACATTTAAAGGATTAAAATATTGTATTGGGAAATCCTCTCCTTCTTTAAAATATATTAGTGCTACTTCAGATAGGGATATTTTCGTATTATTAAAATCGAATGTAATCCTGTGAGCAGAAATTAAACGATTATAGTTGTATCTAATAGTAGATGTGTCCCCTATAACATCATTTTTAGTTGTATTCATCCTATCTAATAAAAGATATACCGATGAGATATTTATTAATTTGTATTTAATACCATAAGAAATATTATTTAAAGGGAGATATCCCGATAAAAGCAACGGAGATATGCCCTCTCCCCACTTTATCTCACTTTTTCCAACACCGATATTTATTAAATTATTCTTATATGAAAGATAAGCTGTTTGCATATTCATACCCACTATATCTTTAAATAATTTTTTAGGTGGCAGTGTTGTATCTATAAATTTTATATTTGGTTGAAAATCTATTTTAAATCCTAATGTATCAAACTGCATTTTCGGTTTTAAATGTAAGACATTGATACTGTCACTTCTATATTCAATTGAGATATTATAATTAATATCTGCACTTAGAGTTAACGGTAATATTATAAATAGAAATATCTTAAATATTTTCATTAAGTCATATTAAAATAATCTATGATTTAAGTCAAGCATATCTTACTCCTGTAAAGGTAGGTGGATATGTATAACAGTTGCAAGAGCCAATAGCATTGCTATTGAGGGAATGCCAACGGGAAGGGTTAGGAAATTATTAATTGCAAATAGGAAATTTGTGACATTGTATTTATTTCTCCCTCCCTTCTATTCCCTCTCTCCCATCTTTGTCATCCTGAATT
>CBDVEF010000337.1:0-2243 GCA_965372935.1 uncultured bacterium
GAAATAAAGTTGTAATTTATTCTCCTCCCTTCGTGTAATTCGTTGTTATTTCTTTCTTTCCCTTCTCGGCTGATGTCTGGTGTCTGACGTCCATTTCTTATTTATTCGTGAATTCGTGGCTAATCCTCCCCTTTCCATGGTTAAAGGACTTCTACACCCCTAAAATCTTATAGTAAACAGATTGTTCATTGAAAAACTATACTTACCTTTATTGTCAACACTTATCATTGGTATTGGATTTATATTTATATCAATTTTTGACTTATCTACATTCTTTTCTATCCTATTCTCTAACCATCCGTACATTATATATGTTCCTATAGATGTCCCAATAGCTGTACCCCAGAACTTCTCATATCTGCCCATAGAACTATTACTTGTATATATTGCAATAATGCCATCAACTGCAACACCTAAAATTGCACCTGCATATATGCCCAAATTAAATAATACACCATCTCCCGAACCTATATGCCCCTTTTCCATTAATTTATAACTGAGATAGTATCCGGGAACAAGCATTACATATGATATAGGAAATACTATCTTCGGTTCATGAGTAAAACTACTTGCAACCATAATGGAAACCCCTGAAAAAGCATCTGATAATCCATCCATTGCAATAACATCTCCAATCGAAATATCACTGAACTTCTCAGCAAGATAATAAGATACAACTATTCCTATAGCAGTTGCTCCTACATATGAACCTGCAACAATTCTACTATTTACTGAGTTTTGAAATGCCGTTGAAGCACTTAAACTTATATATGTTGTTTTTTGTAATATTTCTCCATACAATAAAGATTGTCCACCTGTATATCCCTTTTGTTTTGCAAAAATATATCCTCCTATATTACCTGCAGCACTACTTAGAAGTATAGTCAATGGTTCAACTTCTTCCGTTATTAAATAATTGGTAGCAAACCCCACCCCTCCCACATGTAATGAAAGATTAACGGATTGAATACATTCTCCGTATGTTATCTCATGATTCGATGTATATATCGTTGGCAGAATAATTCCTGCTGCTGTCATAACAGGATATGTTATAATTCCCATATAATCATTCATTATATTATATCTGTCATAAGCAAGTAACATTAATGATGAATAGACTTCTCCTGTTAAAAATTCATATATAATAAAAGGAATTCTTGCTTCTTGATTAATGCTTCTTTTCTTAATAATTTTGTCTATATCAATTTTGCTTAAAATTAATGATTTTAAACTATCATTCAGAGGATATATATTGATAGTTCCACCGATGTAATCACCTATCAAATAGTATTTTCCCTCTCTGTTAATAAGTAACTTTACGCTCTTAGCACCTGTAAATTGATCATATAAATCAACATCTTTTAGTATATTAAAACCTATTTTCGTCCCACTTACATTATTTGACAATAAATTATTAGGCAATAATAAACTAAATACTACAATATATAGCGAAATAAATAGCACCTTTTTCATTTTACATCTCCTCTTTCAATAAACCCATAATAATTAGATTGATATATTCACCATTTTTAAATGAATGTTTATGCAATATTCCCTCTATTTTAAAACCAAAGGATTGATAAATATTTATCGCTTTTACATTCGTTTCATATACCTCTATGTAAATCCTCCTTACACTCTTTTCACTAAATATAAAATCAACTATTCTACTAAGTGCTGCTTTGCCATATCCCTTCTCTTGAAATTCCTCTGCTATTGCAATTGTAAACATTATACGATTTGAATATTTATCGTAATTATGTAATATAAATGCTCCTATCTCTATACTGTTATCAGATATCTTATAAAATTCACAGTCATTACAATTAGAATATCTTTCTTTGAATGTATTTGAGAAATAATACCTGTTCTTTTCGCTAAGAAATAATTCCTTAATACTATCATAATTCGATTTAATTATTTCTATTTTATATCTCCTACTTTAAGCTTATCATAATATCTAATATATTCACATTTACCTTATATTAATAATATATCTTAATATTTTATTTGTCAATTTATTCCCCCTCCCTTCAGTAGATAGGTATGGGCATACTAACCAGTTCAAGGAGAGAGGAAAGAACTTAATCCATTTTCTCTGTTTTAATTATTCCTTTTTTCCTTCTGTGTCATTCCTGCGAAAGCAGGAATATACAATTATTTTATAAAAAAGACATTTTATTCCTTATAACTGTCATATCCTGTCTCCCTTTTTTTCCCTCTTAGATCCTGAAATAAATTCA
>CBDVEF010000338.1:0-2242 GCA_965372935.1 uncultured bacterium
CCAGTTAATGCTTCTAAGACATCGTCTATCCCTTCGTCTTCAATGTTACTCAAAAATTTTAATGTGATATGAATATTTTCCGGCTTTACAAGCCTAAAATCCGGAAGATTTAACCCCTTCAACATATTAACAACTTCACCTATTCTATATCTAAACTCATCATCAGTATCAATAGCAATAAAAACCCTTTTCATCTGGATTGCTCCAATAGTTTTATAAGATTAAAAATGGAATAATTTGTTGCTCTCTCTCTTATCATATTTCTGTTGCCCGATAAAGTATACCTTTTTGATATTACTTTGTCAAATAGACTTACACCTATAAAAACGAGTCCGACAGGTTTAATTTTGTTTCCCCCGGTCGGGCCAGCAATACCTGTTACAGCTATTGCACAATCAACATTGAATCTTTTTTTTACCCCCTCTATCATTTCATGACATACCTCAGCACTCACAACTCCATATTTTTCAATTGTATCAGGATCCACTTGTAAAATATCTCTCTTCGATTTATTGCTATATGTTACAGCTGCACCCATAAAATAATTCGAGCTTCCTGGTACCGATGTAATTCTTTCCCCAATCATTCCGCCTGTTAATGATTCACCGAGTCCCAATGTAAAGCCTCTTTCATTTAATTTATCCCCCAATACTTGCTCAAGAGATTTAAATTCTTCTGTAAATATAAATTGATGCAATAGATCAAAAACAGTATTCCTAATTCTTGAAATCTTCTCGACATCTTCATCTGTACAGCTAATTCTAATATCGACAATACCATACGATGGATAAAACCCAATATATGACATATCTTTCTCACTCAATTTATTCTTTAATATTTCATATATTTTAATTTCCGGCATTGTTGATGTTTTAATGTTATAAACAATCTTCTTCTTCACTTCATAATGTCTAATCAAATATGGAATAATTTCATTTTTTATTAAATACTCCATCTCTTTCGGAACACCCGGTAACATTATTAGTATTCTCCCATTATCCTCAATTAAAACAGCAGGAGCAGTTCCCACTCTGTTTATGAAATATTTTGAATTCTCCGGTATCATAGACTGGGATGCTATATGTTCATCCATAATATTTTTTTTCAACAATTTCATAATAGCTTTAGCAATTTCATCGTTTTTAACCAGACCTATATTGAAGTATGAACTAATCTCCTTTTTTGTAATATCGTCTGAGGTTGGTCCCAATCCCCCTGTGGTAATAACAATTTGAGATTGAACGAAGAGATAATCAAGAGCATTCCTGATACTTACTTTATCATCGGCTATTGTGAGTATTTCTTTAACATCAAATCCAATCTTGTTAAGGTTATCAGCAATGAAGTTAGAATTTGTATTTATCGTTTTTCCCGTTAGAATTTCGTTACCTATTGACAGAATGGATATATTCAAAATAACACCATCAAAGAAATTTTCATTATAATAAAAACTATAAGACCTGCTAAAATATCATCAAGCATTATACCGATACCATTTTTTATATGTTCAACTTCTTTTATAAATGGCAATTTGAATATATCGAATAAGCGAAATAAAATAAAAGCAATAATCACATATAGAATATTCTTTGGTGCAAGCATCATAGCAATTCCTAATCCAGCCACTTCATCGATTACAATAAAAGAAGGATCTTCGGTATGATACGATTCAGACACAATCTTTGATGTGATTATTCCAATCAATATTAAAGACAATAAAACAATAAAATATAACAATCTATTCCCAAGTAATAGATAAAAAAATGGAAGGGCAATTAAACTTCCAAATGTTCCCGGGGCAACAGGAAACTTTCCCGTATAAAAAAATGTTGAAAAGATATATGAAAACTTATTCATAAAATTTTAGGGTTAATTTCAAGGTATATTTCATCCTTAAAATATACATAGTTTCTATAAATTGTTTTTTGGGTTATGTTTCTGTGAAACTTGGTTTTCCCGCTAATACTACCAACATCTACAACAGAATATACCAATATAAGTTTCTTCTTTCTTATAATGCCATATTTGGATATTTGACCGATCTTAATATCAAGATATTTAGCAAGATCCTTAATTTTATATTCATTATCTCTATATAGAAATATCTTACTAACTTTTTTTTCTTTCTTTATATTATAAAATACAACAGAATCAAAATCCGAGATTGGAATTGCTAAATTAACTGATGATATTTTAAAAAACAGTGAGGAATCTAACGGTACACAAGCTGAAATAAAAAGGG
>CBDVEF010000339.1:0-2217 GCA_965372935.1 uncultured bacterium
TCTGTCCAACAGGTGCTATTGCTATTAAACCTAATACATTGAAACCGGGCCCCTTTAAACTTGAAACAAAAAGAGTAATTTGCCCATTTTGTAGTTTCGGATGTGAACTCGATGCAAAAATAATGGGGAATAAAATAATTAGTATCAGTGGTTATCATAATTCGGATGTGAATCTATATGGTAATATATGTAAAATGGGGAGATTTGCATTTATGGAATTTAATATGGAAGATAATGATACCGTTGATTATAATGCAATGAAAGATAATATACTTAAATTAAAAGATTTTTTATTGGCATCTAAATCTGAAGAGATTGCATTCTTTATTGGAGGAAGTGCATCCCTTGAAGAGATGTATATCTGGAAAAAAATATCCGAGCAGTTCAAAGAAAGTCAAATTGGAACTGTAAAGAATACAAACTTAGTCGATGGGCTTGAAGGTTCCTTCGGAACACCACTTTCTCCTAATAATTATAATACACTACGAAATGCTGACCTTATTTTATTAATTAATATCTCTCCATATAATGAAACTCCAATGGTAATGCCTGAGATAATGAGGCGAAAAGCTAAAGGAGCGGAAATAGTTTATATTGGTATAGAAGATATTAGAATGAAAAGAATTGCTAACATTTATTTAGATTTTAATAGCTTAAAAGCAATATCGGATTTTATAAATAAAATCTCTGCTTCTTTAATAGCTGACAATAAGATTAATTCTGCATTTATTAAACAAAGAACAAATAATTTCAAAGATTTTATTAAATATATAGATGAAAATTATAAAGATATTCCCGATATAGCTAAAAGTATAGGAGATCTCTATATAAGTATAGATAACTCGGTTGTTATCACATCATTTATATCAAATCAATCAGATATAATATCTTCCATATCCAATATCCTTCTTCTTTCAGGAAAGATAGGGCGCAATAATTCAGGTCTTATCGTTTTTGGAGAATCAGCAAATTCAGAAGGAGCAAATATATTAGGGCTTACAAATGTTATTAAGCAGGAAACTATTCAAAAAGCTGTATTTTACGGAGAAAAAGCTAATAATAATGCTTTAGATATTAAAAAATCTAATTATTATCTGTTTAATTACACAAACAGTAATTCGGATAATTTTATACGCATAAATAACCCCTTTGCAAATGAAGGATTATATGTCAACGCAGAAAGAAGAGTTAAATATTCCGATAGTATTGTAAGGGACTTACATTATTCGAACCTTGATATACTTATAGAACTGTTAAATAGTATCTCAGGTAATGAATATACGGTAAAAAGTATGAAAGATGAGATGAAATCGGCTTATCCTTACCTGTTTGATATTAAATACAATGATATTCTACCCGATAATATATATAAATATTTCTTTACTAATAGTACAGGGAAAGGTAATTTTATAGTGAGTAAAGAACATATAGAAAAAGAACCGATTAGAGGTGAGCTTCTAAATGATATTGATGTAATATAAATTTTAGATTTGATATCTGGTAGCATTAAATCACTATATAAGAATTGATTATGAATTCAGCAAATTGTTTTGTTATTTTATCAATATTAACCATTTCTTCCATTGCAGGATTCAATTCGATTTCTACAATTCCATTCATAAATGACCAGAGAAGATATAATAAATCCGTGTAATCCTCGTTTTTTGCCCCCTTCATAACAATGCTATCAAAAACCCTTCCAAATGAATAGAGAGGAGCATTTACAAGACTGTTTCTTTTAAGATCATCAACTTTTAATCGTCCCGTTGTGATATCACTATAAAGGTAGAAATATTTTCTATTCTTAACAAAGAAATTAAAATATGTTCTTATCAGGCTGACTAAAAATGTCTTATTGTTATCATTGCTTATCTGTCTTAATTCTTCGGTCAATATGTCAATCTTCCTATTTGCAATTTCATAAAGCAATTCTTCCTTATTCGTATAGTAGAGATAAATGGTAGTAGGTGTATATTTAATTTCAGCAGCTATTTTGCGCATCGTTACAAACTCAATGCCCTTTTCTTCGAATAATTTTATTGCTGAATTCAATATCTTTAATCTAATATCCTCTCTATGTTCTTTCTGACGATTATTCATATCTATATTATATATTATATTAATAACGGTGTAAAGGAAAATATATTAGAGAAGGTAGATATGTATAGACATACTTACCAGTTTAATGAGAGAGGAAAGGATTAAATCCATTCCTCT
>CBDVEF010000340.1:0-2215 GCA_965372935.1 uncultured bacterium
TTAGGAAATAATGATAAAGTTAAGCAATATGCCCTTTGTTGAAATTAAGAATTATAACACAGCCTCTTTCGCAGGAATGACACAGAGGGGATGCAGGAATAATTAAAACAGAGAGAATGGATTAAATCCTTTCCTTTATCCTTAAACTGGTAAGTATGTCTATACCTATCTACCCATAAATATAAAAATGAACTTGACAAAGATTGCAATATTTAATTTAATGTATTTCAAACATGAGATGTAGAAAGTGAATACGATATTAAGTTTAGCAATTATCCTTGTAACAGGAATTATTGTAGTAAAAATCTTATCAAAACTAAAAATTCCGGAGGTTACCGGTTATTTAATACTTGGAATAATTATTGGGCAGGAATTTCTTAGTTTAATCCATATTAACATACTTGCAGCTACCGGGCTTATATCTAATATAGTTTTGGGCTTAGTCGCCTTTACAATCGGAAGAGATTTTGCATTTAAAGAATTAAAGAGATTGGGCAAACCGATAATATGGATTTCTCTCCCCGCAGCTTTAGGTGCGACTATAATCGTAACATTAATATTTTACTTTATAGTTAAACAACCGCTTTATATATCCATTATATACGGGGCTATAGCATCGGCAACAGCCCCAGCTGCAACTTTAATGGTAATAAAGCAATACAAAGCAAAGGGATACTTTACAAAGCTATTATTAGGTGTAGTTGCAATTGATGATGCATGGTGTTTGATAATATTTGCTATTTCATTAGCAATTGCAAAATCATTACATCTATATCATCCAAGTAAAATAGTAATGTTTGAGGTTGTATTAAAATCGCTTGTTGAAATAGGAGGATCATTGTTGTTGGGAGGATCAATCGGTTATATACTTGTTCTTTTCTCAAAATTCTTTAAGAAACATACCGAGATACAAATTTACACACTCGGGATAGTATTATTATCAATTGGTTTAGCTATTAGACTAAATTTGTCAATTCTTTTAACAACTATGGCTCTCGGAGCTGTTTTAGTGAATTTTGGCAGAACGCCTATGACATATTTTGACTCTCTCGGAGATATAGAATCACCACTTTTTCTTGTTTTCTTTGTTTTGGCAGGAGCTAATCTGGAAATTTTAGCACTAAAATCCATGGGGATTATTGGTATTGCTTATATTATTTCAAGATCGATTGGAAAGATAGCAGGAGCATATTTAGGAGGGATAGTTGCGAAAGTTCCCAATAAAGTAAGAAATTATATTGGTTTTGCCTTATTACCTCAAGCTGGTGTTGCTCTTGGAGTTGCTTTGATTGCTAAAGCGGATTTCCCGGATGTAGGGAATGCTATATTTAGTACGATTATAGCTACAACAGTAGTTTTTGAGATGATAGGACCCTTACTTACGAAATTTAGTCTTTCAAGAGCGGGAGATATATGATATGGCATTGACATTCCCGTTTTTCGATTTTCATCTTTAAACTTCATACTTCTCATTTCTTACTTACATACTTATTATCACCCTCACCTCAGTTTTCTCCCTGTCTGCGTGCGAACACGCACAGGCAGTCCATCAACAGGCTGTTACGGAATAAGCACTTATGATTTTTCATCAAACATAAGTTCCCGTACCTATAGATTTAATATCCTCATTTTTCCAATAAAGTGAGTTCTGTAACAATCTCTCAAAGGCGAGGAAGTAAACCATGGAATAGAAAATTAAACACGGAAAGGGAAAAGGGAGAGAGATCAACAACGAATGCACTAATTTATAACGAATTACACAAATAGGAAGAAGACAATTTTTTACCTTAATTTCACGAATTGATAACCAAGAGTAGGAGAAAGAAGGAGAATAAATTATAAATTTGATTACACTAATTAGAGCTAATTACAGGAAGAGATTACAGCAGACACATAGGTTTGTTCCTACAATTTTCGATTTAAAGTTCAGAATTTCCTGTTTTCTAATGTGTCATTCTGAGTTTAGCAGGATCTAAAATGGATACCGAAACAAGTTCAGTATAACATTGATGGGTTTAATAAAACGGGGACATACATTCCTACCTACTTACCTATCTATAATATAAATAAATATATTGACAGAAATAATATTATATATTAAAATATTTATTAGATAATAAGGAGGTTCTATGAACGATTACGGAGCAGCTGGTGCATCATTGACTTTATATTGGATTTTTGCTGTTGCTGGTCCGGTCAGGCTGGATTTAGGATT
>CBDVEF010000341.1:0-2210 GCA_965372935.1 uncultured bacterium
TATAAAATACTACTTGAAAACATGGGGGGGGGGCAGTATAATAAATAAAATTTCAAAAATTAACCAGGGAGGTTTGATGAAAAGGTTAAAGAAATGTATATATCATTCAGTATTCTTGTTATTATTAATTGTTTTTGTTTTATATGCTGGAACAGGATGTGGTAATCCTGTTGGTTGGCATATTGCAGATACTCTTGTAGTATATTTTGAATTTCCTGATGATAATGTAGAATATTATAATATGCCTGATGATTTTCCTGATAACATTGAAATTATGTTGCCAAATCAAAATTATAATGATACATTATATTATGCATTATGTGCAAAAATATGCGGTATAAATAATAGTATTTATGCTATTGATGAAGATTCAACAAAGTGGATTACTATTAGTGATTCTTTTGGCGATATGAATATGAAAATTATGCAAGAAGGAAATTCTATTATAAGTTATCCTGGGATAGGTGAAATGGAATTTATAGATACACTGAAAATAGTAAGACTGTCTGATAGTAACGGAATTTCGGCTTCTGGTAGTGTTGATTCTGCATTTTCTTTTAAGGTTAGAGTATATAATAAAAGAGCAAAACAATATGAAGAATATCAAAAAGATTTCGATATGTCTTTTAATAAATTAATGAAAATAGAAATTACTTATACTGATAATTTTTATGGTTTCATTGAAGGTGATTTTGATATTGGTGATATTATGGATGAGTTTAAATCATTAATGGATATTTCAAATTTATATATTGAATACCCTCGTCTAAAAAAAATTTTCACTGAGCCACCATATGCAGATTCAATTGATTATTCAATGTTAGGATATTCCTCTAATAACAATATCAGTGCAACAAATTTTAAAATATATTATGATATTGCAAATCAATATTCGATTCATCTTATTTTGCATTTTGATGCTGGTGTTGGAGGAGCAGCTGGGGCAACTGTTCCAAGTAATGGAAACTTTAGATATCATAATGGAGGAGCTTTTTATAATGATCCTATATTTGTAAATGATTCATACTTATTTACAATAATAAGATGGGGAGATCCTGATTATTGGGAAGATAGTATTGGGGGAGTATTCAAAAGGGAAAAATTTATGAATGATTATAAAAAAGTATTAGGTATGATAATAGCACATGAAATAGGGCATAATACAGGTTATTTAGGTGATATTTATAATGATTGGCATAATGTTATGCATATAGAAACGGAGTGGTATTTTGCAAACAAGATGTATAGATATCTAAATAGACATTTTAATTCGGTGCAGAAAGATTCAATTATGAGATATTCTCAATTTTATTTTAAACGTTTTCCAGGGAGGTCCAAGTGAGGTATATATGTAAAATAATTTTAGTTGCAATAATATTTATGATTATTCCTAAAGGATTAATGAGTTTTGAACCTGAGATTCATCAATATTACCCAGTTAGTAAAAGAAATTCTTCAGATACGAAAACTACACCTGAAGGTATTAAGAATGCTATATATGGCTCGAAATTCGAATTGGATAAGAAAAAATATATATGTGGAGAACCTATTTTATATAAAATATTGGTTTATCCGAAGAATAATTATAATGGATGGGCAGATTTTAAATTAAAATTTACTCTTAAAAGTAATAATGTCAATATTAGTTCTAAAAGTATAAGCTGTCATTCTAGATTAATTAGAGATACTAGAATTAAAAGGTATATATTAATGCCTGTATCGGGAGGTAATATTTTCACACCTAAACTTAAATATAAACATTATACTATAGTTACTACATATTCTTATGCTAATATATTTACATATTTCGATTATATAGATTCATTAATACAGGTGGATATAAAACCGGGAGAATATACATTAAAAACGGAATTTACTAAAACTAATGATAAATCTTCAACAATACTTCCATGTTCAATAAGATTTGATATAGATACAATACCTGACAATGAAAAGGGAGTATTGAAATTGCTGAAGTTGAGGAAGTATGATGAAATAATAGAAAAACACCCCAGTTCCATATATGCTCCTTATTCGAGTTTTAAATCGCTAATTGATAAAATATATAGATATTACAGATTACCTAAAAATGATCGCAGAAAAGAGTACAGGGAAGATATAAAGAATAGATTATATTATGGTGTAAAGAATTATCCTGAATATTATGCAGGAGAGGTAGAAGTAGTTAGAGGAATATTTAAAGATGTTAT
>CBDVEF010000342.1:0-2208 GCA_965372935.1 uncultured bacterium
TGTTTTGCTAAAACTTAAAAAGATGTGGGTAAGGATATGACAGGTGGGAGGGAATAGAAGGGAGGGGGAATAATCAAAACAGAGAGGAATGGATTTAATCCTTTACTTTCTACTTAAACTGGTTAGTATGTCCATACCTATCTGCTAAAATGAAAATAGAATTACTTGACTTTTTAGCAATAAAATTATATAATTATTCAAATAAGAATAACTTTAACCAGGAGGATCAATGAAACGGAAGATTATTTTATTAGCATTTTTATTTGTATGTTTATTTATAATCAATAATCTTGAAGCAAGGTCTGTAAAAGTTCAAAACTCACAGACCAGAATATCTGATTATAGATGGATGCAGGCAAATGATATGAATATGCCACTTCGTAATAATGGTATTTTTGGACAAACCGTAGGTGGAGATGCCGGTTTTTATTGGCCCGGTGGATATCCGAATGAAACATATATATACGGAGCCGGTATGTGGATTGGAGGTAGATATAGAAGTGATACAAACCCGTCTGTATATGACACATTCGTTACATGTGGTTATAATCCCAACTCAGGAGGAAATGAATTTGTACAAGGACTGCCACCGAATGATGATCCGTCTAACCCGAATGAGAAGATATATTTTTCATCAGATGCGGACTGGCCTCTTGAAAATAGTGTGGGAGAAGATAGTATTATATCCATACTTGATAGCTATTGGACATACAATGATTATGATACGGCAAAACATTTTGTCCCGGAGAATTTACCACTTGATATAAGTATTATACAACAAACATATGCATTTACCGGGTATTTAAAGAATGATATACTTTTCTTTGTCGTAAATATCATTCTCGATGCTTCAAAAGACACATTACATGGTGCATTTTTAAGCATATGTACAGATTGTGATATCGGCAATGAAGCGGGAACGGCTGCAGACGATCTGGTAGGATTCAATAAAGAATATAATATGGCTTATCAGTGGCAGAATAATGCGGAACCAGGTTGGGCTCATTTCCCCGGAACGATTGCATTTAAATTTTTAGAAGGTCCGAAATCGAATGGAATAGACACCGTTCATTATTATAATAATGGTCTTGATTCGATTGTAATAGGTCCTAATGATACAATAGGAATGACTGCATTCAAGATTTTCACACTTGATATAGATCCTTCTAACAAATATCAAAGATACCAGACTATGAGTGGTTATGATTATATGACTATTGTTCCGAATGATCCTGAAGCATCATATCATCCGTTTGACACGGATGTATATGGACCCGCAGATAAGCGTTTTATTATGAGTGCAGGTCCCTTTAATATGATTCCCGGAGATACTGCCAGGATTATATTTGCAGTTCTTATGGCTACCGATACACTTGCAATATATACGACTGCGGATAAGGCACAGGAGATATATGATAGTGGTATGCAATCCGTAAAAGAAAAATCTATATTACCGATTGCTAAATATGACATAAAATCTATTGGGAATAATATATTCAGAGAGAAGATAGATCTGGAGTATAATATAATAAATGATGGTAATGTAAATATTAGCATATATGATGCAAGTGGAAGACTTGTAACAAGACTTGTCGATTCATATGTAAAATCCGGTTCTCATAGAGTTAGCTGGGAAGGTATTGATTTAAAAGGGAACAGGGTTAAAAAAGGTATATACTTTGTAACAATAAAATCAGCAGGTAAGGTTAAGAACACAAAGGTAATGCTCATAAAATAAAGAGTATTCTTTAACTGTTAATAAAAAATGTAAGGGCAGATCGTTGTATCTGCCCTTTCTATGTTATTCTGAATTACAAATGCGTCATCTTTAATTTATTTCAGTATATAAGAGGAAGATGTCGAACCCTGACCTTCGTCAGGGCAGGCTCAGTTCACTATGACATGCATTGTTTGGATTCAGCCCCCATTGCTATAGAATTGAATCAATAGTATTAATTATAAGTGAACTGTTTATTTGTTTAAGTGTTAATATATGTATATAGGAATATTTTATGAAAAGTGAAAAGGAATTAATTGGGATGACATTAGACGGAGACAATGAATCCTTTAATATATTAGTCGAAAAATATGAATTTTATATTTATAAAATAATTAATAATTATATAAATGATAAAGAAACAGCAAAAGATTTAACGCAAGATACATTTATAAAAGCATATATGAAAATATTTACATTAAAACATCCGT
>CBDVEF010000343.1:0-2197 GCA_965372935.1 uncultured bacterium
GACATACTTTATATTGAGATAAGTCCAGATGAATTTCAATGGGAACAATAAGGAGTAAGAATGAAGAAGATAATATTACTAACAATTTTAATAGGAATAATAGTAGTTCCGAATGTAAATGCATTTAATGTAATAACACATTGTTATGTAAGCTCGCAGATGTTTGATATATGGCAATACTATGACCCGCAATTTTATTCCGACTTAACGAATCCTGCTGATGCAGTTAGTTACCTTGTAAAGAAGTATTATTATATTGGTCTGACAATGCCGGATATGCTGGATGCAACAGGGCAAAAATGGTCAATAAACACATTAATAGCTGTTAACACTTTTGATTTTAATTTATCTAAAATGTCTGCTCTGGATATAACACCTCTGGAGGAAGATATTTTGGTTTACTTAGGAGATGAAAGAAAATTAATTCGTTTTTCAACTTCATCAGATGCACCTAACCATAATCTGGAAGGATGTTATGCAGCTGCGGAATATGCAAAAACCATGGATGGTCATCAGTTGACAAAGCTCTAATATATGGACAATTAATGCATGTAATACAGGATCAATATGCCCATATGATATTACAACCATCACTGTTTGGGTACGGAACGGCAATTGAAAGTAAATATGATAATCCTCTTGTGGAAAATAATCTATTGTCAAAATTCGAGTTTTTCTATGAAATAATGGTCCCAACAGATATTCCTGATTTCCCATTTGTAAAGCAAATGTTCAGAGAAACAGCGACAGATAATTCACAATGTACATTTGGGTGGGGGGATTTTAATTCAAAATATTTTTTATGTGGTAGAACACAATCATGGTCAAATATGTCACAGTCAGATCTCCCGAATTTACAGAAATATGTAGAGGCAATGAATCATTGTTTCTCATTTTATACAAATATGCATTTTGAAGATATAAAATTTATTATGCATGGATGGGGATTGATAACATTTTTTCAAAGTGGCTATGATGCATTTGGACGTTTCCAGGGAGGAATATATGCCAATCCGAATCAATCATTGGCTGATTATTTAAATTTTACATATAATATGGGTGATTTAGGTGAATTTATGTTAAATCATTTAATACCTTTAAATAATATTTTACATTTAGTTGAATTAAGCTATTTATCTCAAAATGTTGGTGCAACTATCGGCAGTGGTGGTAATACTGATATGTTGGAATATGCATTTAATCTTCTCAAGTTAGTTAATACCACACCGATAAGATCAGTACTTGAAGATACACTAACAGTAGATCATATTTATAATGATATATGGCCTAACGGTGCAAAGACACCACATTCGGATAGTATGTATAATCAATTAAGAGACAATATAGCAACATTTGAAAAATATGGCAATCCTTATAAATTCAACAGGTTAGAAGCATATAATGGCGAAATAGATAGAATAATGTCAATGAAGAGATTTTATAAACATCAACTTAATCTTGGTTCTATAAATGGTCCGAAATATCTTAATTATTCGATGGAATTGCCTGATGTAAATAAATCGGTTGCCAACATTTTTACACTTTCGAGAAAGGCAGGTATTTTAGGTGGGATTATACCAATAACAAATCCTGGAAGAGAATACTATGACCAGCCCGGTATAATAGATATGCATTTTGAATTGAACGGACAGTTTGTGTATGATTCTGCAAGTACGGAAATACGAAGGGAGGATCCTTATGAGAAAATTAATGTGGATTACAAGATTATTAACTTTGGTATTACAAAGATAGGTATAGGAAGAAAATGGAATGGCGGTTATGACGAATGTTTAATGACAAATCCAATAGCTGATACAGCTAAGAAAGAAGGAGAATACAATTTAAATACGAATTGTATGTATGATGATAATATAAAAACAGTATCATTTATTGTTAAATCAAGAACGAAAACATATCCTGTTTCTTATTCAAAGATGATAGATTCGGATTACAGGGATTATTACAACAATCCTTCTCTACATCTGAATCAAAATGACGAATATATACAGGCATTTCATAGCGGCAATCCTTTCAGAAAAGTGAATGAAAATCCATACGACTCTGTTGAAAATCTCTGGCCGTATATCCTCCCGATAAATTATTCAAACATAATAAATGCTTCTAATAATATAATATTTAACAAGACTGGTTCTTTCAACTCCGGCATTCTAACCTGGCATAACAATTCAAGTTTTGG
>CBDVEF010000344.1:0-2176 GCA_965372935.1 uncultured bacterium
ACTTCTTAAACATTTAAATGTAAATGAAATATATGATCTCTACAATGAAACATTAAAAAAGATGTTCCCCTTTGATTCGCTTGTTTTAATTAAACTCGAAAATAATAAAGGAATATTTATTAAGATTTTTGGTGATGAATATTTTATTGAAAGTGAAAAATTTGAATATAAAAATGCATTAATTGATGTTGTTTATAAAAATAAAATACCAATAATAAGAAATTTACGAGAAAGTGAGTTTAAAAGGATTCCGGTACTCTTTCCAGGAGAACACATTAAAGGGGGAATGGAATCATTCATACTGTACCCACTATTTACGGAAGGGAATAATAACAGAACAATAAAAATTATAGCATATTTTATTAATAAGTCTCCTAAATTCAGATATAATGAAAAAATAATAAATGATATTATTGCCCCAATTTCGAATACATTCACAACAACAATAGAAAGGGCAATCCTCTATAATAAAGTAAAAAGTATGGCTATTATGGATGGTTTAACAAAATTATATAATCATCGATATTTTCAGAATAATCTAAAGGAAATGATTAAAAATGCAAGCAATAAGAAAAAATCAATTGCATTAATAATGATTGATATCGATTATTTTAAAGATTTCAATGATAAGTTCGGACATCAGACAGGTGATAGAGTTTTAAAACATATAGCTGATATTATGTGGCATGTAATCCCTGACAATGCCATTCCTGCAAGATATGGGGGAGAGGAGTTTGCTATAATAATACCTGATAAATCTGAAGAGAATATTATTCATATTGCTGAACGATTGAGAGCTACAATAGAGAACACATCTATTACGCTAAACAATTTACTCCTGAAAACAACAATAAGTGTTGGTGTAGCATTATTTACTGATCAATATTTCACTTCGGATATATTGATAAAAAGGGCAGATACAGCACTTTATAAGTCAAAGGAGGATGGAAAGAATAGAATTACCCTATTTTGATTTTTTTCTGAGGTCTCTATTTGGAATACTTAATTCACCTCTATATTTGGCAACCGTTCTGCGTACAATTTTTATACCCTGTTTATTTAAAATCCCTGTTATTATTTCATCTGAAAAAGGATTCTTTTTATTTTCACTATTTATAATATTCTCAATTTCTTTCTTTAAATCCTTGACTGTGAAAGTATCGATACCACTGACAACTCTGTTTATAAAGAAGAATTTAGAGGAAAATATTCCATGAGGGGTATCATAATATTTATTTGCAAGTGCTCTTGTTATCGTAGAATTGCTTAAATTTAATATTTCTGCTATATCCTTCATATATAACGGTTTTAAGTAACCAATACCTTTTTCAAAGAATTCATATTGTCTATTTACAATTACTCTAGCAATTTTTTCAATTGTTTCTCGTCTCTTATATAAATTATTAATAAAGCTCTTTGCTGCATAAAAATATTTCTGAAGATTTTTCCTCTCTTCCTCTGTTAGATCTTTACTTCTTTCCTTAATTAACGAGAGATAATAACTATTTATTCTTATAGTTGGAATTTCATCCTCATTTAAAATGACAATATATTCACCATCTATTTTACGGATAATAACATCAGGTATGATATACCCTACATTCTGTTTTCTATTATAAAGTGGAATTGTCTTTAAACCTCTCAAAACACTCAGTATATTTTTTATTTCACCAACAGCAATGTTCGATTTTCTTGATATTTTTTCAAACGCGTTAGCCTTTAATTCTTTACCAAATATTGTCAATAGTTTTATATATTTATCACTTTCATAACCCATTTTTTCTAACTGAAATTCAATATATTCCAGCATATTTTTACAGCCAATACCATATGGGTCCGTGTTTTTCATTTCTTCTATAGCATTTTTAATATTTGTAATCTTGTAAGGGTATTTATCTGCTATTTCCCTTGCACTCATACGAAGGAAACCATTTTCATCCAGTAGGCTTAAAAGCATATTGCCTAATTCTTCATACTCACTATTTATTTTGCTTATAAATTCAATCTTAAAATTTTCAAGAGGATCTTTCTTTTCAGCATATATATCAGGTGTTTCCTTTTCTTGTCCCAATCGTTTTGGGATATAAGATTTAAAATTTTCATCCCCTTCTTGTAACCATTCAAACTCTTTTAAATAATATTCAACATTTACAAAATACTAATGATGTAGTTTGTA
>CBDVEF010000345.1:0-2160 GCA_965372935.1 uncultured bacterium
AAATAATAATAAAAATTTATTCATTTTTTTTAACTCCTGCAATATAAAAATGAGGAGAGTCCGCATTTTAGTTAAAGGACTCTCCTTGCATTTATTATCTCATCAATACTAATTTCCTCGTCCGATTAACTGAATCACTTGTTAAACGGCAAAAATAGATGCCAGATATAAGTTTCTCATTGTTAGTATTTCGTCCATCCCATTCTATTTCACTATAGCCTGCATTTATTTTACCGTCGATTAGTGTTCTTACCAATCTTCCACTACTGTTGTAAATCTTTAAAGTAATCTTTGACTTTTTATTCAAGAAAAATCTTATTGTAGTATTTTTAGTCAAAGGATTAGGTTTGTTTTCAAATAAAGTTATTCTTTTAGCATATAACTGATCAATTTCTATCTCTTTTATGCCAGTAATCTGCTTTGCCGTAAATGTCACCCATCGCTCAGTACCAGCTGGCAATTCTGACTGACCTTGATGCCATATATAGAGTAAAACAAAGTTATCCATAATAACTGCGGTATCTGCATTTGTATCAATGATTTCAGTTGAATCAGGGTCAATTCTGAATGGAAAGAGATAGATAGGTGAGCGATAACCCCATTTACTTGTATAACCGGGTTTTCCATCTTTGTTCATTGTTATTTTAAAAGTAATTGTATCACGCTCAACACCTTCATTTATAATCAGTTCTTTTGTATAAAGAAGTGTATCATATACATATCCTGCACCTTCTGGTATTCGTGCATCAATCGCCGGGTCACCATATAAACCCGAGCCATTCAAATCCGGTGGACTGCCAACACCAGGTGTATTATTCGCTAAATCGAATACAAAGGAGCAATTACCTAACATAAAAGCAGTAGGCCAGGAATAATGGTCCTGTAAACAGAAATATGCCTTTGTTGCACCATGTTGATAGCTGGAACTTCCTTCTGAAATTACATAACCGGTAGCGAGATATGCTCCACCATTATGAATCCAGGAAGGTACCATACAACCTGCATCAAGTACCTGACCAATATCACAATTACCAAGACCGAAATATATCTTTGGATGCGGTGAGATAATGTCTATGTCCGAACCTGAGCGAGGGTCACCATAGAGATGCCCGAAGCCATTGGAACGGAAATACCCCTCATTATTAGGTGAACCATAATGCATCATCCAGGAAGTTGGACTTCCATGACCTGAGGTCACAAATATGTCAACTGAATCACCAAAAATAAGACTGTCACCATTGATCATTTTTACAAGCCATTCGGTTCTATCCTGTGGTCCGTCATCATAGGTTACTGTCTTTATAGAATCCGGATACTTAAGATAATATCGTCCATTAGTTGCTTCATTGGTTCCCATCCCCTGTGGGAAATAATTAACATTACAACTACTGGTTCCACCAAGCATAGTTTTTATCGTAAGATGGGATGGTCCGGTGACGATCCTTAATGCATCCGATGCATCACAACCGGTTATAATTCCTCCTATTGCATCCGGGTAAGGATCTGAGTCTAATTCCCTTATATAAGGCCAAAAATCGTTTTTTACAAATGCCGGGGGTGCCTCAATATACCGACAAACAAAACCAATATAGTCAGGTTTATACGCACTTACCTGCGTTTGCGTTTCCCAGATATTGCTTGTATAAGAAAATACCTGAGCAGAGTGTCTCGATATAAGACTGTCAACGACTTCTGCCCAACCGGAATCGGCAATGGTAGTGTTACTGACGACAACAGCATAACGGTATTCTGTTTGTGCCCCAAGCATCACTGGAATTCCTAATAGTAAAGTTACAACAAGAAAGCGTAAGAATTTGATCATTTTGACCTCCTTTCATCTATAATTGAATATATAGATTTAAGCATATAAACTTGATTATTTCTATCTTTTGTCATTAGATTGTCTTCTCTATATACAATCATTTTGATTTTTCATTACTCATTGTATTCTTCAATTTTTACAATATCAAATCATTATATTATAGGTTATTCAATTCCATATAAGATGTCAAGTCATACATTTGTTTTGACAGTAGATAGGTATATACATACTTACCACTTTAAACAGAGAGGAAAGGATTAAATCCTTTCCTCTCTGTTTAAAGTATTCCCCCTCCCTTCTGTTCCCTCCCACCTGTGGAGGGAAAGTTGTAAATTGTC
>CBDVEF010000346.1:0-2158 GCA_965372935.1 uncultured bacterium
ATCATCAACATCATCAATATAATTTATACCTTTATTTATACTGTCCACCTTTTTTTGATCTACTTCTATTCCTGTAACATGAAAACCATTTTTGGCAAATTCAACAGCAAGTGGTAGACCTACATATCCAAGGCCAATTACTGCAATTTTAATACTTTTATCATCTATTAATTTTTTAAGTTTATTCATTATAATACCTCCTAAGGCAATATAATACAATAATACAGGTTTTTGTCAAGAAAAAAAATATCAATTTAATGTAGATAGGTATAGACATATGTCAGTTACAAGTTACAAGAGCCAATAGCATTGCTATTGAGGAAACGCCAACGCCAACGAGAAAAGTTAGAGAATCGTGTGTCATCCTGAATTTATTTCAGGATCTGGCATGAGATGCTGAATCAATACTGAATCAAGTTCAGCACAAGGCACAGCATGACTTTGCCAGTGCCGGGAGGCCGGGGGACAGATTCCTGCTTTCGCAGGAATGACAGCAACATAGAGAGCGTAAATCGTTAATCGTAAATTTCAAATCGAAAAACTGGAACGACAATCGCCAACTGGAACGGAATAATGAATAGAGAATAATGAATATGAAATGACAAAATTTTTTCAAATTAAGAGTAATGTATAAATCTATTCCGTTTTGCAGTGGCAAGAGAGGGGTAGTCACATTTGGAGTTCCATAGCAAAAGTGGTAAATATATCTATAACTATCTACCATTATACAATATATATTATTGACAAATAATATATATATGATGTATTATATAAAATATAGATAAGGAGTATTTATGAAAAAAGGATTATTTTTGATAGTATTAATTATTATAGAAACATTAATATTAGGGGGAGGATTATATTTAATTTCTCAAAATATTATAAATACCACCTCTTCGACGGAAAAAATGAATAAATTAATCTTAGAAAGCGAAATCGATAAGATAGTTACCAGTTCAAATATTATGGGAATTAACCTAATTGATCTGGTTTTATCTTATGATGATATAGGTATTTCTGAATTTTCTAAACTTTTCAAATCAAAAATCAAAGGTGTAGAATATATTTATATTGTAAATAATGAAAAAAATATTATAGGAGCAACAGATCTGGATAAATTATATACAACATATTCGGGCAATCCAATACCTAAAAACCAAGATAAAAGTGTTGCAGAATTAAAAAATAATATGTATCTTATATCTTCAGCATTGAAAATATCTAAAAAAAGAATTGGCGAAATTCATGTGGGATACCAATTCACCCCCCCCTTTACAAAAGCAGATAGTTCAAATCCTGCTAAATATTTCCCATTTATGCTTGTATTTATTGTTGTCAATATAGTCGTTCTAATTATTATAGGATTATTCATACCTAAGGGAGGTGTCGGAAACCTTAAAATCGGACCTGCTGAAATTCATGAATTATCAATACAAAAAGAAAAACTCAAGGATAGTATATTGGAAATGGAATCGAACATAAAAACTATAATAAAAGAAAAGGAAGAAAAAGAAAAAACATTACTTGAATTGAATGGGAATATCATAAGTTCCAAAGAAGAGGAAACTGTCATTCTTAAGCATATAGAAGAACTTCAAAAACGAGAAGAGGAAATATCAAAATCTAAAGGATCCAGTGCATCAAATGTTAAGGCATCTCCGGATGTAGATGAACATGTGAATGTACAAATTGCAGAAATGCAGGCTAAATTGGATGATGTAGAAACTGATATTGCCATTAAACAAAAAGAGATCATGAAAATGGACACTAATATTGAACTTTTAAAGCAAGAAATTGATACTTTAAATGAAAATAAAAATAAAAGCTTATCCGAACTAAATGGTGTTGAACTTGAATTGAATAAAAGAATACTAATGAAGAGAAGAGAAGAGATTAAACTTTCCCAACATGTTGAAGTATTGAGAAGGGAAGAAGCCCGTTTTAATCCTACCCAAAAAGGTAGAAAGAATAAAAGTTAGTTTGTCATTTTGGTTTTCCAGAATTGAGTTGAGTTTTAATTTTCACAAATTAATTAATATGATTTTTCTTGCCAAATATTCTAATTTGTTACAAGAGATAATATAAATGCTTTTAGATCGATTTTAATTATATAAAAAATAATTATTTAAATATGAAATATCTAAAAGATAGAATTATT
>CBDVEF010000347.1:0-2117 GCA_965372935.1 uncultured bacterium
AGAACATCGGAATGGAATTATAAAAAGAAATTTTTAATTCTATAAATATAAGGATGTATAGGGGTGGTAAAAACCACCCCTATATTATAATTATAATGAAAATGATTATACATACATATTTTATATTTTCAAAATTTCTCTAAATAAATTATATAAAAATAGATATAATAAATAATTATGAACATATCAAATATTTTACTGTTATTTCAAGGATAAGTGTGACACTTTAGCATTGTAATATAATATCTCTATCTGCTACTTCACAAATGAAAGGATTTATTATATTATGTAAGATTATGATTACTTTAATATTCGATCTTGATTGCACAATATTTGATTCAAAAGGTGGGATATTGAAAGCATTTATTTCTCCACTTGAAAAATTAGAGGTCGTATATAATGCCAATTCAATTACAGGATTGATAGGACACAATCTATGGGATATGTATAAAGCTGTTCTTCCTGATAATTTGCAAAATAGAATAGATTGGTGTATTGAACTATATCGCCAGTATTATGAAAAATCATTTTTTGAAGATTCTTATCTTTATGATAATGTAGAACACACACTTATAAAATTAAAGGGAGGGAATATAAAAATTGCTGTTGCTACGACAAAACCAACATATATTACGGAAGATATTCTTAAACATTACGGAATATATCATTATTTTGATGTTATTATGGGAACGGGGGATTTATTACCATATAAACCTGATCCTGAAATTATATATGAAATTAAAAGGAAAATAGAATACAATGAAAAGGAAACGGTTATAGTAGGAGATACATATCTTGATATGTTAGCAGGTAAAAATGCAGGGATAAAAACATGTGCAGCAATGTATGGATATGGGAACAAAGAAAAGCTGTATGAAATTGCACCGGATTATAAAATTGAAAAATTTAAAGATATTATCAATATTATGGAGGTATTGTGAATAAAAATTATAAAATTATTTTGTGTGTTATAATCACATTAATCTTTATTACGGATTGTGGTGCAAAAACAAATGTTGTGTTTAAAAGTGCCGGAGAGGATATTGTTTTTTGCACAAAGAGATCTGTAGATTCCCTTTTGATTGCATATAGGATATATAGTGAAGAAGAGGTTACCGAGAATGCTGTTATACTGTATCCCGAGGGGAAGGAATTCTCATATAAAATTCCTGCCGATTCATCAGCTATATTATTAGAATACTATATAGAAGATTTTGAAGGAAACCATTATCCGTATTCCCCATATTTTTATTCCATTTTTTTTAAGACAAATCAAAAAGTTGTTAGGAATGCATATATTAATTATGCCAGGGATTTATATAAAAGCGGTTATAATGATTTTAAGACCATTGATATGTATATAAAAAGAGAATTAAATCTGTATCCGAATAACTATTATGTTTATGCATTTATTGAAGATATAAAAGACAATCTTGATTATAAAGAATTCAATATTGTACAAATAGCAGAAGATATCAAAAACAGAAATGTAGATTATTATAACAATTTTATTCCAATTTTATCGAGATATGACCTTAATAATAGCAAATCTCTTTTTAATGAAATGCTTGCGAAAAACATAACTTGTGACAGCTTGAGTGAATTTTTCGGAAGAGTACTAAATGACACTATTTATATTGATAGTATGGCTTCCCTATATAGTGGTAATTCCTATTATATTTATAAAATGTGTTTATTGTCCGCACTTAAATATAGGATAAAAGGGAACTACACACATTATACTAAAATAATAAGGAATTACACGATGTTTAAAGATGATGAATTCGCCAACTATTTGGTCCTAAAAGCGTCGAGAGATAATGTATATAATTTATATGAAAAATTTATCAGGAAATTTAGTTCATCAAAATATCTCAATGAGATAAATAAATATGTACTACTTAAAATGATTCCAAACAATAAAACCAAAGCATTATACATATTGAATCAAATTGATAAGAATAGTTATTCGTCAAAGGATTTAAATTCTATGAGTTATGAATTATCGGTTAATGGTATTTACATTTATCAGGCAAAAATATTAATTGAAACAGCACTTAATAAGTTCTAATATTCTGATATTACATAGAGTTATTTTAATTCTACAATTGAAAAGA
>CBDVEF010000348.1:0-2104 GCA_965372935.1 uncultured bacterium
TAAAATAAGGGTTAGTAAATTTATACTTGTATCTAAGCTTATTCAATATAATACTACTTTTATCGAATTCACCGGATCTTGCGAGACTAAGTGCAAGAATCATACTATCGCTTCTTATAATAGTATTTTCAAGTATACTATTCAGAAGAGAATATTGTCTGTTAAGATAAACCGTTTTATATAAATTTCTTATTGCATAATCATCATCTGTAATTGAGTAAATCTTACTATAATATAGAGATGCTTTAATGTAATCCTTATTTAGAAAATAGGCATCAGCCAGTTTTCTAAATAAAGGTAAGGAATCATCTTTATTGTAGAATAGTTCTCTTTTATATTCTATAATAGCTTGATTGTAATTTTTCTTTATCAATAAAGAATCAGCGAAATTGAGAGTAGAAATCAGAATGAGTAAATAATTCAAAACCATTTTGAAAATTGCAATTTTATAAGTTCATTATTTTTGTAAACATCGATTGAATATCTATTATAGATTTCACAAGATTTATATGAACCATATAGATTGCCCATATATAACAATGCGGAAATTACTCCATATGTATATCCGAATACTCTATTATTATCCCTGAAATACAGATAACTTGAAAGTGCAGATGAACCTACAAGCATAAATGAATATATACCATCAAATGTTCTCCCTGCATATACCCTTCCCATCCCGGGGATAATCATTGATAATGTTAAACCTAAATATGGATTTTTTAATTTTGGAGGATTTGAAATATCAATATATTTTCCAGCTCTGATAAATCTATTTTCAAGTATGTAAGTAATTCCTATTAGTGTATCATTCTTAAAATAATCGTTTCTTGCTCTTTCCATATCTCCTAACATCATATAGGATATACCTTTCAGGTTATTGATATTATCATTAGTTTCTAATTTATTGAGTTCATATAAAGCATCTTTATAATTTCCAATCCTCATATTCAATCGAGATATTTTAATATAAATACTGTCTGTATTATAAATTTGACTGCTATCAATCAATAATCTTTTATATTCAATAATCGAGGATTTTATATCACCTTCATTCTCAAGATAATGAGCGAATGTATTATCAAGGGCATTTGAAAAGCAAAAGATAGGGATCATAATCAGAAATATTAGTATTTTATTCATACCACTCAGGCAAGTCTTTGAGCTTGTATCCCCTATTTTCGGTCTCAATAACAGGATAGTATCTATTTGCATATTTCCATGCTGTTCCATTACACCTCTCGAGTCTGTCGATTGCCATTAAAATACCTTTCAAACCATATTCTGACACTGATTGTCGTGCAAAGTGAGAACAGCTTGGTTCAAAAACACACACTTCACCTTGCTGTTTTGAAATAGTATTTTGATATAGTTTAATCCCCATATTTATAATAAATTTATCTTCAAGAAATTGCTTTTCCTTTTTTGGTTTTATTATATAGACTTGAGTTGTATTAAGAAAAAACGATAAAATAATTAATTGAATTACCATTCCACCACTTTTATTTCTGCATTTTTAGGAATCTCAAAATTCTTTATACTGTCAGGTATATTATCTATCTTGACAATATCAATATAATTAACAATTTTAACACTACTGTCCTCTTTAGTATAAGTAATGGTTTTTAAATAAAAAGGAATATTCTTATCTTCTACTAAACTATAACAATCGAAATAACTCTTGCGTAGGATATTGTCCTTTTGATCTATTACTTCCATTGTATATATTAAATTTTTCTTAAAAGATAATTTTAAATATTTTATAGGTGTTTTCTTGACAGGAGAATAATATTTTATAAAGTATCCATCCTCATAATCTTTTTTTACAAGTATCAATCCCATTTTATTAAACATTTCATCATTAAGAATCGGTAAAAAATTTCCTGATGCATCAACCTCAGATACAGGATTTTCTGTCACTATCTTAAATGCTTCATTCGATTCGGGATAATATATTATTAATGTGTCTTCGTTATTTAACAATATCTGGTTTACAGGGAAATTCACATGAATGTAAGAGATTGAAGGGGGATTCATATCGAATCTCCCTTCAATAGAATCTTTTATTGTGTTATTACTATTAACCTGAACAAAAGAACCGGAA
>CBDVEF010000349.1:0-2093 GCA_965372935.1 uncultured bacterium
TACTGTATCCGTTTCAGGGGGTTCCACTACAAAGAAATGGACTGTCATTGTTTACTTGAATGCCGATAACAATCTTGAAAGCTATGGAATTTCTGATTTTAATGAAATGGAAGCAGCAGGTTCTTCTGATGATATAAATATTATTGTTCAAATAGACAGAGCAACCGGTTACGACAATTCCAATGGTAACTGGACTACATGCAGAAGGTATTATGTAACCACAGATAATAACTCAAGTACAATAAACTCTACACTTATCTCCGATATCGGAGAACAAGATATGGGTAGTCCTACAACCCTAAAAACCTTTGTAAATTGGGCTATTGATAATTATCCTGCTGATCATTATTTTGTAGATGTCTGGGATCATGGAGATGGTTGGTATAAGGATAATGGACCTGAAAGTCCACTTTTCAAAGGAGCGTCATATGATAATTCATCAGGTAATGAAATTGATATTTCAAACGGGGAACTTGCGAGTGCACTCTCAGGAATAAAATCTCATCTCGGGCATAATATCGATCTACTTGGTTTTGATGCTTGTCTTATGTCTATGTGGGAAGTTATGGATGTCTGCAAGAACTATTCTGATATATTTATTGGCTCTGAGGAAACAGAAGCAGCAGATGGATGGTATTATACGAGTTTCTTGAATGCTCTTCGTTCAAACCCAACAATGTCTGCTATAAATCTTGGAAAAGCAGTAATTAATGGATCTTCTCTTGCAACGCTTGCAGTAACTAACCTTTCACAAATTCCGACAGTTACATCAAAGGTTAATGTCTTTGCACAAAAGCTTATACAGGCACGAGGAGAAGGTTATTCCAGTAAGATAAATACTGCACGCAATAATACAAGACATTTCTACACAGCTTCTCATATTGATCTATATGATTTTGCTTACAATATTGCAAATTCAAGCGTTCCATCTTATCTTAAAACAGCTGCGAACGATGTGAAATCAAGTGTAACAAATGCAGTTGAAGCGACTCATAATTCTTCCTCCTATTCAGATGCATATGGTATTGCTATTTATCATCCTGCATCTGCATCGGATTATGACAGTAGATATAACAACCTTGCCATTACTTCAACTAAATGGGATGAATACTTAAAAGGTGAATCCGGTGGAAGTGGAAGTTGGACTGAGGTATCATATTCCGTTTCTTCACCTCATAACTATACCAATAACTATGAACACACATGGACAATCACCCATTCCGGTGCAACTAAGATGAAGGTTTATTTTTCTTCATTTAATACGGAAACAAATTATGATTTTGTCTACATATATGATGGTTCCAATAATCAGATAGCAAGATATGATGGGAATAAAGGAGCTTTCTGGAGTGCTGAAGTACCCGGTGATGTTGTCAAAGTAAAACTAGTTACAGATTATAGTGTAACAAGATACGGATTTGATATTAGCAAGTACTCATGGTATGATGGAACAGTAACATCTCCTCAAGAACAATCAAATGTATTAACCAGGGTTAATAATGCATTCGATATCTCAACAAAAATGGTGAATAATAAGGTATCTTTCAGTTATAATACAAAGAATCCTATTACTGTGAAAATATATAACACTTCAGGGAAAATGGTTTTAAAGAAATTAATTATGCCGGGATTTGGGAGTAAGAGTATAGATCTTCTTAATAATAATAAACGGACACTACCATCAGGCATTTACTTCTTTAAAGTTAACGGTGAAAATATAGACGAAACATTCAAGATTATTAAACTAAGATAACTTTTATTTAATTCACCCCGTGAGATATTATATATCTCACGGGGTAAATTATTGATTCAAATATTCTTGGTTTTATCTCTCTATTTCCCCCTCCCTTCTATTCCCTCCCACAATGTGGAGGGAAAGTTAAAAGATACTCCATTTTTAGTTATATCTCTCCTTCCGTGGTTCCCCTTCGTGAAATTCGTTGATATTCTCTTTCCCTTTTCGGCTGATGTCTGATGTCTGGTGTCTGACGTCCATTTCTTATTTATTAGTGAATTCGTCGTGGGTCTCCTGTTCCCAGCCCCCTGTGTCTTCCCTAATAAAATGGGCGAACACAAAGGTTCGCCCTTACTTA
>CBDVEF010000350.1:0-2090 GCA_965372935.1 uncultured bacterium
TTTAATCCTTTTTTTAAGTGTTATTTTTAATATAATATAATTATGACACAGCCTCAAAAGCAGGAATCTATGAACTAATGGGGGAATAATATTATGTGAAATTTTAGAATTGTAACATCACACTCTATATCTGGTAATTGACAATATTAATAAATTATATATAATGATTTTATGAAAAAGCTTTTTAATCATCCAGTAGTCAAGATAGTTGAGATATTATTAATACTATTACTGCTTGCATATGTATTAAAGCCATTTTTTAAGGATAGTGATAAGATAGTAGAGATTTTAAAATCATTTAATATCATTTTTCTTGCTTTGGGATTCTTTCTCTTATCATTTGTAGTCTCTATGTATCCTCTAATTTGGCGTTCAATTCTTAGTAAATTCGGAATAAAAATCACTATAGATAGAGCATATAAATCATGGATCTATTCAAATGTAGGTAAATATATGCCCGGAAAGATATGGCAATTTGCTGGTAGAGTGATGTTAACAAAAGAGGCATATGGAGAGGTAATAATTTTTACAATGCTCCTTGAAACAGTAATAGCAAGCGTTGCTGCCATTATTGTCTTTTTATGGGGAGCACTTGTCGGCGGAATATTCACAGCAAAATGGGTAAAATACCTTTCAATTGCATTACCTATATTGATCATTTTATTACATCCATTTTTTCTGAAACAAATTTTAAAGTTACTTTCTAAAATAAGAAAATTGGAACTGCATGAAAATTTTGCAATGCGGTATTCTGACATTTTAATGTATCTTGCATTTTATATTGTTCTGTGGATCCTAACCGGAACTGCATTTCGGATTATGATACATGGTTCTAATTTAGAAATGTCTCTTATCGATCTTGCCTCATCATATGCCCTTTCCTGGATTTTAGGATACGCAGCTATTTTCTCCCCTGGTGGATTAGGTGTTAGAGAAAGTTCAATAGTTTTCCTTCTCAATATGAAATATCCTAATATTGTATCATCTTCTTTTGCCGTATTAACCAGGCTTGCATTTATCTGTACGGATTTCATTCTATTCGGTGTTTTTTATCTGTTTTTCAAAATAAAGGAATTTCTAAGGAAAAATGAAGATTCTTGAAATTACACATAGTTTTGTCAGGAATCCGCAAGATTATATTTCGCATTTTTTACTCACTTTTTTTGAAGGACTTGAAACTCAGAATATAGGAATTAAGGTAATTGCACCTCATAATAGTGGATTGAAAAGAATAGAGAATTATGGTTCAATAGAAATCGAGCGGTTCAGATATGCATATGATAAAGATGAAATCATAGCTTATAAAGGGAATATGCATGAAATAGTTTTATCAAGTCCCTTTAACTTAATTCTATTATTTAATTTTATTAAATATTGTATTAGAAATATTAAAAAAGACATATCTGATTTTGATTTAATTCACTTACATTGGTGGATCCCATTTGGTATTCCAGTTAGCTTTATTGCAAACAGATATAAGAAACCATTAATTATTTCTCTTCATGGAACAGATGTAAGGTTAATCAAAAAATATAAAATATTGCGTTATCCAATAAGATGGTTATCCAAAAGGGTAAAAGCTTTTTTTGTTGTCTCGAATTATATTAAAAATATAATGGAGGAGATTGGTATAAGTAATGATAAAATCTATGTCTTATCAATGCCTGTTGAAAATGAATTGTTTTTCCCTGAGAAACATTTTAATAAAAATAAAGTTGTTTTGACTATTGCAAGATTTACGAAACAAAAAAGAATAGAAGATATTATAGAGATTGCAAATAATATAAAAAATGATAAAATCATTTTTCATATTGTAGGGGATGGTCCAGAAAAAGAAAATATTGAAAATTTAATTAATAGATATAATCTTCAAAATATATCAATAATTCCTCCTATGGATAGAAAACAAATTGCTAATAAAATAAGAAAATCAGATATTCTTATTCTGTTATCACAAGATGAGGGATGCGGGATGGTTGTTGTAGAATCGATGCTTTCTGGTGTACCTGTAATTCTTTCAAATTCAGGGGGATTCAAGGATATTATTAATAATAATATAAATGGAATATTGGTCGAATATGGAAATATAG
>CBDVEF010000351.1:0-2066 GCA_965372935.1 uncultured bacterium
TTTGTTCAGGGGAAGATGTAACATTAAGTAAAATTGATTTAAAATTGGCTGAAAAACATGGAACGATTAATCATTTAGTGTCTGTTTGGAATTATAGAGATGGTAGAATTAGTGATGGATTATCAGGAACCGGCCCAAGAATAGTAACATTTGCAAACATACTTAAATACAATTTTTTTCCACTTGCAGAAATACTTCAGGATATTTTGCATATCAATGAAAAAGCAATGGGGATTCCTGTTGAGATAGAATTTGCCGTAGATCTATCTCGTGTTAGTAATGAAAATAGACCTACTTTTTATGTTCTTCAGACAAGACCTCTTGTTGGTAATAAAAATAATATTAGTATTGATATAAGTAATATAGATAAGAAATCTCATTTTCTTTATACAAATAAGGCAATGGGAAATGGTAAAATAGATAATATTTGTGAATTGATTATTGTCAATCCTGATACATTCAGTAGCACAAAAACCATTGATATTAAACTGGAACTTTCTCAGATTAATCAAGAAATGAATGATAATAAAAAACCTTATATACTTATAGGACCCGGGAGATGGGGATCCCGGGACAGATTTTTAGGTATTTCTGTAAACTGGGCAGATATTAATATGGCAAAAATCATTGTGGAAATTGGCATAGAGGGATTTGAAATCGAGCTTTCTCAGGGAACACATTTTTTTCATAATCTGGTGTCAATGAATATTGGATATTTTACTGTTCCTTACAAATCACAAACCGATTTCATTGATTGGAAATGGATCAGAGCACAGAAAGAGGTAAAAACAAAAATGAAGTATTTGAAACATTATTCATTTAATAAACCTTCGATTGTTTTGATGGATGGTAGAAAGGATACAGCAGTAATATATAAATGAGCATAAAGGAACAGATGATTCTATGAATTCAAAAGAGCTGAATTACTATTATCAAAAATTTAAGTTTGGAGAAAATGATCTTCGGAATCTGATGAATTATAGAGTAAATAAAATACTCGAGGTTTCAACATTTTATGATGGTTTTATATTAGAAGATGACGGTCAATTATCCCAGCAGCTTATTAACCAGTTTCATAAGCTCTACCTAAGCAATATCCCTGAAATTACTAATGTTCCCACAGGAGATGAGGCTCTTAGTTATATAGATAAGAATGAATACGATCTTATTATTACAATGTTGCGAATAGGGGATATTTCTCCATTTGATTTAAGCAGAAGAATAAAGAAAAAATTGCCTAATGTTCCAATGATATTGATGCTTAATGATACAACAGATATAAGTAATATTGACAAAAAGAGTGATGATATGAGATATTTTACAAATGTATTTCAATGGAATGGTGATGCTAAATTATCTCTTGCAGTAGTAAAATATATAGAAGATATGAATAATATAGAGAATGACATTAAGAATGATTTAGTAAAAGTTGTACTCCTTGTTGAAGACAATATAAATGCCTATTCAACGATTCTTCCATATTTATATGATAAACTGATAGACTTTACTCAACAATCGATAAGGGATGAAATGCATACAAAAGAGAAAAATCTGAGAACGAATGTAAGACCAAGAGTTTTAATGGCTCATAATTTGGAAGATGCTGTAAGTATGTTTGACCAATTTAGAAACAGTATTATTTCCGTTATTACCGATACAAAATACCCTAATAATGGTAATATAGATAAAACAGCAGGTATAAAGCTGATTGAATATATAGGGGAGAGTAAAAAAAATATTCCAGTGCTTTTAATGTCTTCTGAATTGAATAATAGAGCATATGCAGAAAATTACAATATTCCTTTTATGCATAAAAATCCGGGAATTAATTTTGATATTCTCAGGCAGTTTATTATAGATAAATTTGGATTTGATGATTTCGTTTTTAAGGATAAAAATTCAAATATTATAGAAAGAGCATCAAATCTTTCTGAGTTTATTAATGTTTTGAAAACTATTCCATATGATTCGTTGAAGTATTGTCTTAATGATAGAGATTATTTATCGCTATGGTTTATTTCACATGATGAACTTTATATCGCAAGGGAGATTGGTAAGACTAATTT
>CBDVEF010000352.1:0-2058 GCA_965372935.1 uncultured bacterium
TTTCTTCAAAATTTTGTTTATAGTGAATATGTGTCTCTTGATAATAAGGCATATTTACCGTATGAGGTAAATGTTATTTCTCAAACATCAAATGAGGTTATTGTTGAATTCAAACTGAATAGTTTTGAAGTAAACAAAATTACGATTAAGGGAAAAGAGTATTCAAAAATTAATATTCCCGGAGTAGTTAATTATCTTGAAAAAGGAAAACCTGAACTCCCTCATATCAATAGGAATGTAATTATCTCGGATGCCGGTAAAACTACATTCAAGGTAATCGATTCGGAAATTGTTACAAGGGAGTTCTTGCCACCTGTCCCATCAAAAGGTAATCTTCTAAGAAATATTGATCCTTCAACGGTACCTTATTCATTTGCAAAGGATTACCACTTGGCAGCGTTCCCTCCGATTTATATAAAAATATCCGAACCATTTATAATGAGGAAATTCAGAGGAACAAATATTTCTTTCAGTCCAATTATATATAATCCGAAAAATTCGAACTACACTGTTTATAAGAGAATTGTCGTAAGTATAAAGACTATTGCATCAGAAGGAATAAATGAAATCTCAAGAACAGATTTAGCACTTAAGATTGACAAGGATTTTGAAAATATATATAGAAGTAATTTTATAAATTATAGTGAGATTTTAAATAGATATCCTGTTGTAACGGAACAGGGTAAGATGCTCATTATAACAGATGATGGGTTTTACAATACGATGATGCCTTTTTATTTATGGAAACTTAAGAAAGGTATTCCTTGTGAAATGGTAAATTTATCTACAATAGGGAATAATGAAACTGCAATTAAGAATTTTATACAAACGAAATTTGATTCCGATACTATTGCCTATATTTTACTTGTCGGTGATGCGGAGGATGTTACTCCGGGTACGGGAACAATTGGTGATGCAAATGGAGAGGATGCAGATCCGGTTTACACATATTTGGCAGGAAGTGATTACTATCCGGATGCTATTATCGGCAGATTTTCATCATCTAATGTAACCGATATAGGAAATATGGTAAACAGATCGATAGAATATGAGATGAATCCTGATCCAACAGGAACCTGGTATCATAAAGCAGCAGGAGTATCAAGTAATGAGGGATCTCCATCTGATGAGGAGAGAATAACATGGGAAAAGGATACACTTTTAGCTCATAATACATATGAGTCTGTTGATATACTTGTTCAGGGGCAATCTAATTTGCAAGCTAATATTTCAGCTGCATTTAACGAAGGGAGAGGACTCGGTTATTACATTGGTCATGGTAGTGTGACTTCCTGGAGTAGTGTAGGGTATACCACAAATCATGTTCAGGCATTGACAAATGTAGATATGCTTCCTGTCATTCATACCGTTGCATGTGTCAGTGGGAAATTTGCAAGAGCTACATGTTTCGCTGAAAAATGGCTTATCGTGGGAACAGCTGATAATCCGACAGGTGCAATTTCACATTATGCTTCTACGATCGACCAATCATGGGTTCCTCCATGTGTATCTCAAATGGAGTTTATAAGATTGCTTGCAAACAATCTTAATACTTCAGTCGGAGCACTATTTTTTAATGGGAGTTGTGAAATGATAGAATATTATGGAGCTACTTCCGCTGAAGGTGTCGAATTATTCCAAACATGGATTATATTCGGAGATCCTTCTATTCAGATTAGAACTAATACTCCATTATCTATGACTGCTAATTATGATAATACATTAATAGTAGGACAATCTACATATTTAGATGTATCAACACCCGGTACTTCAAATGCATTATGCGGTGTTTATAATCCGGGTGATTCTACACTTATAGGTTATGGTTATACAGACGGATCAGGCAATGTGACACTTAATTTGGATCCTGTACCGTTAGTTCCCGGACAATTAATTCTTACAATCACTGCATTCAATAAAATACCGATTGTTGACACAATAGATGTTATCTCACCTTCAGGACCATTTGTAACATATTTATCGAACATTATAGATGATGCTTCGGGTAATAATAACGGACAGATAAATCCGGGAGAGACAATAGATTTATCGGTATAT
>CBDVEF010000353.1:0-2046 GCA_965372935.1 uncultured bacterium
AGTCTGATGTCTATTATCTTTTATTAGTGAATTCGTGGTGGACCTCCTTCCTTCCGTGGTCTCTTCCCTGATGTGAGAGAATCGAAATGAGGATGATCCAACATTATATTATTTGGACACTTTTTGGACTCTCATGTTTTATTGTTAATCATAGAAATTGTTTTACTTGTAATATTATGTATTATATAACAATCTAAGGAGGTTGTATGAACAAAAGAACAGTAATACTATTACTACCTATTTTATTATTCTTAATTCCCATACTTGTATTTTCAGCAAGTATACAACAAACGGTTTATTTTAATCAAAATGATATGAGATTCTATAAGGTAAATGGCAATGATATGATTGGAATGAGAAGTTGTATCAATATTAAGATACCAGGTAGTCCCATATTACCTGCAATGCCTGCTAAGGTATTATTACCTCAGGGGGCAATTGTAAAAAGTGTTAAGATGGTAGACAAACAAACATCAGAAATAGGAGATAATTATCTTATTCAACCAGCAGGTAAACCGCAAATCATATCGCATCCGAAAAATGAAAAAATAGAACCGAATAAGCGTATATACGAATCAAAAGATTTCTATCCGAGGAATATTGTTCAATATTCGGGGCAGGGATATAAAGATGGGTTCAATATCGCTAATGTACTCATTTATCCGATTCAATATGCGGGACTTTCGGGGAGATTAAGATTTGTAAACAGTGTAACATTTGAAATTGATTATGATATCGATTCCAGAAAAATGAAACAAGAAAGAGAGTATGTGATAGAGAATGTAAGCAATATAATTTCCAATATGATTATAAATCCGGAGGATGTTAATGGATACAAACCAATCCAAAGAACAATTTTTGATTCAAGGGCATTGGATCCGGATACGATTGCTTATGTGATAATAACAACATCAACATTTGAAACAGATATGCAACCGCTTGTGAATTGGAAAACGAAAAAGGGAGTACCTGCGAAAACCGTTACACTTGATTATATATATGCTAATTATTCGGGTAATGATAACCCTGATAGAATAAGGAACTTTATAATTGACGCACATAACACATGGGGGACAATGTACTTTGTACTTGGTGGACAGTGTGATTTCGAGAATGGGGAAGAGATAGTGCCGAGAAGGGATGCATATTACAAAACTTCAGGAGCTGGTTATTACCCCGATGAAGATACTATTATAACAGACCTGTACTATGGGGATCTGGACGGTGATTGGAATGCAAATGCTAATTCAGTTTATGGCGAGGTAAGTGATAATGTAAATATGTATACGGATGTTTATGTAGGGAGAGCACCATTTAAGAATGCAACACAAGCTCAAACTTTTGTTAATAAAACACTAATATATGAAAAAAGTATACCAACCGGGTATGTTAATTCGACAGTATTACCAGCTGTTGAACTGTTTACCTGGTACAATTTCTGGGGAGATACTGTGAATAATGCTCTGGCTGATATTACCCCATCTCCATGGACAGATAATAAATTGTATGAATCATCAGGTAGTCTTAGTCAGACTGCTGTTAAAAATGCTATGAATGATGGGACAGGATATGTTCATCATGCATGTCATGGTAATGAAACAGGTATGTATTATGCTTCCGGTGGAACTGTTACATCCTTGACAGATATAGATGGGCTTACTAATGGTGATAAACTTGGTATATATTATTCAATAGGATGTTTTAACGGTGCTATGGACGAGAGAAGCGGTGGTGATCATGATTGTTTTTCAGAACATATAATGAACAATCCAAATGGCGCAGGTGTTATATCTATGTATAATTCTAGATATGGTTTAGGAAATCCTCCTGATTTGGGACCATCCGAGCTTTTAGATACATTATATTTATCCGGGCTTTTTGATAATAACTGTAAAACCCACGGGGAAGCAATAGCTTATGCAAAAGACAATCTTGTACCGATAGCAATAAGCGAAGGCACAAACGGCTTTACAAGATGGTGTATATACGAGCTAAATACATTAGGTGATCCGGAAATTCATCCGTTTACATCGGAAGTTGGTAATT
>CBDVEF010000354.1:0-2039 GCA_965372935.1 uncultured bacterium
TATATTATTAAACCTATTGATATTGTAGAGTTGTATATATCAGTAAAAAGTGCAATAGAAAGGGAAAAGATTATAATTGAAAATATAGAATATAAAGAAAACCTTGAGATGAGAGTTAATGAACAAACAAAGTATATAAAAAAAATGGTAATAAAGTCAATAAATGCAATGATAACAACACTTGAAGCAAGAGATAAATATACAAAAGGACATTCAAAAAGAGTTAGTTATTATTCGGTATCTTTAGGGAAAGGATTAAATTTAAATAAAAATACTATAGAAAAATTAAGGATTGCCAGTCTCTTACATGATATAGGAAAAATAGGTGTTAGAGACGACATCTTAAGCAAAAAAGGACCTTTATCAGCAAGTGAAATGTATATAATACAAAAACATCCGGTTATCGGAGAGAAGATACTAAAACATTTTATCGATAATAAAAATATACTTATGGGGGTAAAACACCATCATGAGCACTATAACGGCAATGGATATCCTGACGGATTGAAAAATGATGATATACCATATTTTTCAAGAATAATTAATATATGCGATTCATTTGATGCAATGACTTCCGACCGGCCATATAGAAAAAGTTTTATCATAGACAAAGCATTGAAGGATATTTATAATAAAAAGTGTATACAATATGATCCTTATATAGCAGATATATTTATAGATTTATTAAAGAATGGTAAAATAATACCGAAATTTTAAAGAAAAAAGAAATTCATCTATAATAAACTAATCGAGGGCTATCTATATACTAATATAACATTAAATATCAAGATTGTTATTTCATTGCATATAATATTTAACCAAATATGATTAAACTTCTCGGGCAATAAATTCCTCAACCATTTTCACATTGTCTCGACTGCCAATAATTAAAGGTACTCGTTGATGCAATTCAGTTGGTACAATATCCAATATTCTTTCTGTACCCGTTGAGGCTGCCCCTCCAGAATGTTCGGCTAAATATGCCAATGGTTGTGCTTCATAAAGTAATCTCAACTTACCATGTGGTTTATTCGGATCTTTGCTATCTTTAGGATATAGAAATATCCCTCCCCTCAGGAGATTTCTATGAAAATCAGCAACAAGTGATCCTATATATCTTGCAGAATAAGGTTTATTTAAGTGATTATTGTTGGATTTTAAATAATCTATATATTTTCTTATAGAATTATCCCAGTATTTATAGTTCCCTTCATTAATACTATAAATACTACCACATATAGGTGTTTTTATATTTTCATGAGAAAGAATAAATTCACCAACGGATGGGTCAAGTGTAAAACCGTGGACACCATATCCTGCAGAATAAACCATTATTGTACTGGAGCCATATATAATATAACCTGCCCCGATTAAATTCGTTCCTTTTTGTAAAAGGTCATCAATTGAACAGGTAATACCAACTGTTTTTTTTCTGTGAATTCCAAAAATCGTCCCGATACTTGCATTAACATCTATATTGGATGAACCATCGAGAGGGTCAAAACTTACTACATATTTTCCACTTGGATACCCTTTTACGGGGAATATCGGATCTTCACTCTCCTCAGACGCCATAATACAAATATGCCCCCCTTTCCCTAATATATTTGAAAATGTTATATTAGCATATTCATCCAATTTTTGAACTTCTTCCCCCTGAACATTTTCTTTCCCTGTTAAACCGAGTATTTCAGCGAGCCCTGCCTTCCTTACCTCTCTTGTAATTATTTTTGCAGCAAGAATAATATTTTCAAGCAGTCCAGTGTATTCACCAGTGGCATCGGGAAATCTCTTTTGTTGTTCGATAATATGTTGAGTTACCGTTAATGTATCCATAATACCTCCTATTATAACCAATAATGCCTGTCAAGTGAGCGATATTGTATAGCTTCAGAAATATGTTTTGATTTTATTATATCAGATTTTTCAAGATCTGCAATAGTACGCGATACTTTTAGAATTCTATTATATGCACGAGCTGAAAATCCGAATTTATGTATTGCTGTTTGTAAAAGCGATTCTGATTCTGTTTACAGAAT
>CBDVEF010000355.1:0-2034 GCA_965372935.1 uncultured bacterium
AGTTGAAAGAACCAGTCTGGTTAAACATTATATTTTCAGGAGCATTTATTATGTTCGAATAATGTATCGGGAGAATATACGGCCAGAGATTTTCAACGGAATCGTATGGATTTTCATTCACTTTTCTGAAAGGATTGCCGCTATGGAATGCATGGACATATTCATCATTTTGATTCAGATGCAGAGAAGGATTGTTGTAATAATCCCTGTAATCCGAATCTATCATCTTTGAATAAGAAACAGGATATGTTTTCGTTCTTGATTTAACAATATACGATATTGTTTTTATATTATCATTATACATACAATTCGTATTTAAATTGTATTCTCCTTCTATTTTTGCTATATTAGCTATTGGATTTGTCATTAAACATTCGTCATATCCGCCATTCCATTTTCTTCCTATGCCTATCATAATAATACCCAAATTAATAATCTTGTAATCTACATTAATCTTTTCATAAGGGTCTTCCCTTCGTATTTTTACACTTGCCGAATCATATACAAACTGTCCGTTCAATTCAAAATGCATATCTATTATACCGGGCTGATCATAGTAAATACACTGAGGACTTGCTATTGGTATAATGCCTCCTAAAATACCTGCCTTTCTTGAAAGTGTAAAAATACTGATTGCGGTATCCGGTTTGTTTACATCAGGCAATTCCATCGAATAATTAAGGTATTTCGGACCATTTATTGAACCAAGATTAAGTTGATATTTATAAAATCCTTTCATAGATATTATTCTATCGATTTCTCCGTTATATGCTTCTAACCTGTTGAATTTATAAGGATTACCGTATTTTTCGAATGTCGCAATATTGTCTCTTAATTGATTATACATACTATCCGAATGTGGGGTTTTTTCACTATTAGGCCATATATCATTATAAATATGATCTACTGTTAGTGTATCTTCAAGTACTGAGCTTATCGGTGTGGTATTAAGTAACTTGAGAAGATTAAATGCATATTCCATCATATCAGTATTACCACTGGTGAAAGTTTGAGCAAAATAGGCTAATTCGAATAAATGTACAATGTAAGAGTAGGGTATTAAATGAATTTCCCATGGATCTCCCATACTATATATAAAATTTGAATAACTATGCAATGACTGATTCGGATTCGCGTATATTCCTCCTTGACAATGTCCACCTGCATTATATCCGCTTTGCAAGAATAGAGACAACGCCCATCCATGCATAAGTGTTTTTAATCTATAAAATGTTAAATGTTCTACACTAAACTTACCACAATAAATCATTGCTTCTCTATATTTATTTAAATTAGGTAAATCATCCGATGTCATATTAATCCAATTTTTTGTTCTATGAGTTAACCAGTAATATGAATTAAAATCTCCCCAACCATATGTACATTGTGAATTATCTGTCGCTGTTCCCCTGAACATCTGTTTTACAAATGGAAAATCAGGAATATTCGAAGGCACCATTATTTCATAGAAAAACTCGAATTTTGATAAAAGATTATTTTCCACAAGAGGATTATCATATTTACTTTCAATTGCCGTTCCGTACCCAAATAAAGATGGTTGTAATATCATATGTGCATATTGATCCTGTATTACATGCATTAATTGACCATATAGTAGAGCTTTGTCCACTGATGACCATCCATGGCTTTTTGCATATTCCGCAGCTGCATAACATCCTTCCAGATTATGGTTCGGATTAGAGGATGAAAATTGAATCAGTGAATTTCCTACATTAGATAATAATGTTTTTTCTTCATCACTTATATCAAAAGCAGTATAAAATTGTGTTACAATATCAATACCACTTAAATAATTTAATAAACCTATTGAATATTTCTGCCCTGCTGCATCCAGCATATCCGGCATTGTCAGACCTATATAATAATACTTCTTTACAAGGTAACTTACCGCATCGGCAGGATTCGTTAAGTCGGAATAAAATTGCGGGTCATAATACTGCCATATATCGAACATCTGTGAGCTTACATAACAATGTGTTATTACATTAAATGCATTTACATTCGGAACTACTA
>CBDVEF010000356.1:0-2015 GCA_965372935.1 uncultured bacterium
GATAGATATACCCGAGAAGCTGTTAATGTATATGAATATGTAAAATCAAAAAGGATAAATACATTGCCTATATATTTATCTGATCTTTCTATTTTATTCACAGATGTAAAAAATGTCCTTTCACCAAAAATTATTTCCGTACTTTGATTCAACTTTTTTAGTGTATCAATTATATCTGGAAATGCAATCATTAAGTTTTTACCGAAACTGTTTGAATAAAGTAGAATATTTTTGTTAATAATATATATAGGAATATTAAGTGCATTCATAGATTCTTGAAAATATGCCTCGATATTCTTTGAATGCTCTTTCTCATTTTGATAATATATACTAAGTTCCTTATTTTTCCTGTTTAGTTCTTTAATCGTTTCTTTAAATACATCGGGAATGAATTTATAAAATATTTCATTCTTATCGGGATCTCTTATTTCCCTTGCTAAATACTCCATATTTACCATTGGCTTAAATGCTAATACAAATATTATTATGAATATAAGAACAATGGCAATAGAAGAGGAAAGAGCAAATGTTATCATTACTTTCTGAATTCTAATAGAGTTATAAATAGTTGAATTATATGTTCCCGCAATATAGATACCCCTGTCGATTCTGGGTATTATAAAAGATATTGTATTATTATATATTTCTATTTTATTTTTTATAGGGATAATAAGTGTACTGTCTTCTATACAATTATTCCCCTTCTCACCATATAATAAAATTTTTTCCGAATTGAATACTTTAAGATTATTAACTCTAAATATATCATAAAGAGAATTACTTAATGATGAATATGTTATCTCGCTTCTATAGTCAATATATCTCTGCATTGAAAGAACTTTATTATATTCTATATCTCTTAATTGCCTGACAGTGCTAAGTGATGTAAATATAATATAGCTATTCAATGTCAAAGTAATTATTATAATTGCAGTAAGTATATATTTATATTGTAATTTCATAACTAATAATATGAAAACTATTTAACTTTGTCAATTATTATATTCCTTTTTCTAAGTTCATTTTCAATTTTAATGATCAATTTTTTCGAGATATTAAATATTTTATATATCTCATCACTGACTAAATTTTCCATTTTTCCTGTTTTCATCCCTCTTATTTTTAATTCAATTATATTTTTTGCCATTAAGTTTAGTTTATCATATCCGCCAATAATGTATGGTAATTTTAATATATCACCAACATTTGTATGAGGTGTTCCGTTCAATTTCAGAAGGATATATTGAATAAAATGAGAGTTTAGATATGCAAGCAATGAATATAGATCAGCATTTATTGGTTTTAGAAAAGGAACAACTATATCAAAGAGATAACCCTTTGGTTTTAAAACAGCATTGAAAATACTGTCATTATCAATATTATTGAATACTATTCCTTCCTCATCTGCATATTTTAGATGCTTCTTGCTGATGAAAGCATTGCCAACCTTCATTAATTCATCTATTTTTAACCAATAATTAAATGTTTGCCAGTAAGGTTCTCTTCTTTTCAATCTTTTAATATATGGAACTGCTCCATTGCTATATTGCTTGGTAACAAAAGCCCCAACATTGTTTGTTTGTATACCAACCAGATATTTGATGTGATTTTCAAGGGTTCCATTCATTCTCAAAATGTTTATAATTTCAGGATCAATATCAGAAAAAGGCAATGTAAAATCGTCAAATATCAAATTCGCTGATATAGTTCTTGTTAAAATATTATTCTCTTTAAAAATAATATGTCCATTGCCGGATTTTGATATGGTAATTATTATTCCTCCAATATTTGCATTCTTGAATCTATTTTTACCAATATGTTCAATCTTTATACTTCCAAAATTGAGTAAAATTAATTTTCTAAATTTTTCATAACTTTTAAGATAATTAAAACTTTCACTAACAATAAAAGATAATTTACCATTATTTGATAGCAGATATATTGATTTTTCAATAAACATACATGATAGATTAAATTGTCTTTTTTTAAATTGTTTAAAAGGGCAGCCTTAATGT
>CBDVEF010000357.1:0-2013 GCA_965372935.1 uncultured bacterium
AATAATATTGTCTGTTGTAACTATTCTAAATTTTTCATTATATATGTGGTAATGTATTTTTATCACCATTATTAACCTCCAAAAATACTATAGAAAATCGTTCCCCATTCGATATCATTCGAGAGATTATAAATGCTATTTTTTTCAACAGCAATTAATTGTTCAATAGCGGAATTTACACCATTTATTGGCAATTCAAAATCATAATGGAAATAAGTACTCTCATTGTCAATGTAAAAGTCACGCAAAACAATAAAGAAGATTTCTCTATATATCCGGTTTAAAATATCCGATTTATATTTATCCGTTTTATAATTTTTTGAAATATCCAATATTAATCTATCGAAATTTCTACTCTTTAATGATTCGATAACTGTTTCTTTAATACTGTTAACATCATATATCGAATACTTAAGTAGTTTACCTGGGCTTCCCTGAGACAGTAAAATTAGTGTATCAATATTTTCCTTATTGATATTGAATCTCTCTATTATTAATTTCATATCATTATTACTTAATCCATTCATTAAAATCTTATAGGATCTGGATCTTATAGTTGGCAATAAATCCATTTCATTTGATGTTGTAAGGATAAAAAAGACATTGTCAGGGGGTTCTTCAAGTGTTTTTAGTATTGCATTTTGAGATTCTTTTGTCATTTTCCCTGCATCTCTTATAATTACAACGAATCCTTCATTATAAGCTGTTTTATACTTTAATTGTGAGATTATATAATGAATGAGCCCAATTGGAATTTTTCCAGTCTTGTTATTAACCTTTAATAATTCGATAAGTTTGAAGTAGTCTTCTAAATTAAAATCACCGTTAGATTTTGATCCCTTTATTTTTGAGGGGGCAACATATAATATATTTATAAAATTAAATATTTTCTCGTTAATATCACAGGAATTTATAGTGATTTCTGGAAGTTTTCGTTCAATAATTAATGTTGCCATTGCTCTTGCAAATAAAAATTTTCCTATTCCACTGTTTCCTGTTAGCATAATCGCATGTGGAAGTTTATCTTTATCTAATGATTTTATAAAACCATCTTTATTTTTTGAATGTCCAATTATGTTGTCGAATTTCATTTTTTAACTAACCAGTTTAGAGGATCTACAGTTTTTCCATTAACCCTTATTTCAAAATGTAAAATCGGACCTTGAAGAGAACCCGTATCTCCGACTCTTCCTATTACTTCACCTTGATAAACCTTATCCTTTACTTGAACATCCATAGAGCACAGGTGAGCATACAGTGTGTAATAACCGCCATAATGATCGATTAGTATTACATTCCCATAGCCAAGAAATTTATCAGCATATGCAACTTCACCATAAGAAACAGCAGCTATAGGTGTGTTATATGGTGCTTTTATATCTATTCCATTGTTTTTTGTAGAAGTGTGATATTTGGGATGTCTTTTTCTCCCATATTTTGATGCAACATTTCCCATAATAGGCCACGGTAGTTTTTTCTGCAATTTACCAAAATAACTTTTTTCTTCAACCTTTTGTTTCTTTCTTTGTGTTTCTAATTCCTGTATAATTCTTTGTAATTTTTTTCTTGAGGCAAGAAGTTCGGATTCTAATCTTTTTTGTCGGGATCTTTTTCTTCTAATGGTTTTTAATAATTCTTTCTTTTCGGTTTTCTCTTTTTCAACTTCAATGAGTTCATTAGCAGTTTGTTCTTCGAGCTGATTTAACTGTTTGACACTTCTTTCAATATCTGACTTATATTTGTTTAAATCGGATTTTAATAATTTAAATTCTTCATAAACTCTTTTATCAAGTTTTACAATCAATGTAAGATATCTTAGCCTGTTTATTGCATCGGTGAATGTATAAGAGGAAAACAGAATATCAAATATACTTATATCGCCGAATTTATAAACATATCTTAATCTCTTCATTAATATTGTTTGATAGTTTACTATTAGAGAGTCTGTTCTATCAATTTTTATATTCAATGAATCAATATTATCCGATAATAATTGGCTTTTCTTCCCCATCT
>CBDVEF010000358.1:0-2004 GCA_965372935.1 uncultured bacterium
CCCCTTAGTGTAATTCGTTACAAATTTGTGAATTCGTGGTGGATCTCTCCCTCTCCCTATTTGTGTAATTCTTGGTGAATTCTCCTTCTCTCTCTTTCGTCTGCTCACAATTTTCTTATTGACATATTTCTGTAAATATCTATTATTTTTAATATGGATTATTTTACGATTAAAAATTTTGTTAGGGTAGAGCAAAAAATAAAGAAATCTAAGTTTATAGCTTCTGCTTATCCTATTGATAGTGAATTGGAAGCAAAAAAATATATTAGTGAAATTAAAAAAGAATTTCATGGTTCAAAACACTCCCCTTTTGCATATATTATTAAAAATAGGAATATATTAGAGCGTTATAGTGATGATGGTGAACCGGCTCTTTCATCTGGACCTCCTATACTCAATAATATTAGAGGTAGACATATTGTAAATACTATTATTATCGTAACACGATATTTCGGAGGAATTAAGCTTGGTATAGGTGGCTTAGTGAGAGCATACGGATCAAGTACTGCTATGGTGCTTGACGAGTCAACAATAATCACTTTTCATATTTTTCATAATGTTAAAATAATATATGATTACCCTGATACAAATCATGTTATGCATATAGTTGAAAAATATAATTTAAAAATTATTTAAAATTCTTATAATGAAAAACCAATATTAATTGAAAAAGCAAATGAGAAGATAATATCTACATTTATTGATGAAGTAGAAATACCTACGAAACCAGGTATAAAAACCATTATTTTATCCTAACTAATTTCTTTGAATATATATTCCTAATAATTTAATTAATCAGTTTTATAAATACCTTTATATCAAAATATCTCCGCCCCCTGTTTTTCTACATATAATTATTATCTGGTAAACTATTCTTCACCAATAAAAAGAAACAAAGAAGAGAATCCTCTCTTGAAATATTACTATATTAAATTAATTTTGTTCCACAATTGCTACAGAAATGTGTTTCGGGAGGGTTCTCAGCTCCACATTTAGGGCATTTTGCCATACCTATTGGAGCACCACAGTTTGAACAGAACTTACCTTTTCCTGCAGGTTTCCCGCATACAGGGCAAATAGTAACCTTTTCTTCAATCTTTCCCGTATATGCAACAGTTTCTTCAGCTTTTTCCCATATTTTGTCTTTTGTTACCTGTGCCTTTGCAGCAGCAACCTCTACATTCTCCCTTGGGGCACATTCAATACAAAGACCGGATTGCTTGTTCCAGCAGTTTTCACATACCCATTTTGTGCATTTGGGACACCTGTGAAAATGCGTTTTTATTTCATTTTGGACCTCTGTAAATACCTTTTCATGTTCCTTATGCCATTCAGTAGTCATACAATGAAATTTTTTTGAATTGGGAATCTGCACTTTTGGCATCGTAAAGCTCCGATAGGGTTTATCTTTCCGCAATAGGGGCATACATTTGTATCCGGGGGAACTAATTTGCCGCAATATTTGCAAGGATGTGAATATCCAGGCATTATATAACCTCCTTATCTGTATTATATTCTATTTCTTCTTTTCCCATTTTTCTTTATTATCCTGTGAATTTGTATTAAAATATAAAAGATTGGTAACATCCTGCTGCCACTGTTCAGGTGAACTATGGATGACCCTGCCTATGAATAAATTGCGCAAAATTCTGAGAGAAGGTATTTTTTGAATAGCATATCTATATTTTTGATATCGTGACTCATCCAATTTTTCATCAGGCAGATATATTGGTTCCCTTCTAAAATTGATAGCGAGCATACATCTGTTTATGGTCATTATGAATAGATCAATTTTATTGTCCATTTCATCAGGCGTTAGTTTTTTATATTCCTTTCTGCTTGCTATTCTAAAAAAGTAGGTTGCTTTTCCACTCCCTTCCTCTGAGGTTGCTTCCATAGCAATTGCATTCCCTAAATTTTCAGAATTAACAGGTATTAGAAACCATATGTATTCACCTGTTAAATCTCCCATTAAACCTCTTTTTAATCCTATACATATTCTAT
>CBDVEF010000359.1:0-1990 GCA_965372935.1 uncultured bacterium
GCTCCTCACCCGAACCGAGAAGAGAATTCTGAAATGCGTGTTTTACTTCAAAAAGGGCATTTGTTAAATATGAATTTATATCTTTGGGAGAATGCCAGCGAATCCACAGATAATCATAAAGTACTTTGGTATATTGATTGAACAATTCGATTTTCTTTGGTTCTTCGTTTTCTATCTTTTTCATCCATCGTCTATATGTGTCTATTATTCTTGAATATTCTGTTTCGTTCGGTTCTAAAGCAATAAGTTCGTAACCCTTTTCCTCCGCGAGGGGGATAATACATTTAGGATATTCTATTTTTGTATTTTGTTCCTTTTTTTCTTTTAAGTCATTTTCTGTTAATTCAACACAAATTACATCCGGATCTATTTTTTCAATAATTTTCCTTAAATCATCAAGATTATAAAACTTACATTTCAGATGGAATTGATGTAAGGTTGCAAGTATTATAATAATTGTTTGTTTCATTATGTTTGTATCCTTTCAAGCATTTCGCCTAATGTTTATATATATCCATTATTCTTACACTCCGCAAAACTGGATGATTTTATTCCTTATCCTAACATCTGTTTTTTGATCCATATTTTTTTATAGCATAATATTGCTTTAATATCAAGAAGAATTCAGAAAGGGGTAACACTTGACTTTGAAATAACTGTTTCGGGATTTTCACCTAATTGTCACATTATGAAAAGACTATCAAAATGGTAAGATTTCTTTTCTATATTCCCAATTCCAGCCTGCCCTCATTATTTTCTAAATGTCGAAATGTCGACGGGCTGTCCTATTATTCTAATGCCCTATTTTAAATCTAAACCCTACACCTATCAAAGTATTCTTCAAGAAAAAGGGATGTTCGCCGAAAACATCATCGATTATAGGTTTATTATAAACTTCTATATATATCTTATTCTCCCTATTTGTAAATAATTGAATACCGCCGGTATAAAGAAATTTTCTATAAAAATCTCTATACGAGTAAGTATTAGTTGACAATCTATATCTAATCCCTGAATATAAAGATAAAACACCTATTTTTTTACTAAACAACAGTGCAGATTCTCCTATTATTCCATCAAATATCGCTACTCCTGTACTTAGTTGTAAAGCAATTGCCGGATTGAATTTGCCCTCTTTCAGAAAATTGCGACATGCTGAAAACTCTGCCCCGAGGAAATAAGCTTTTATCCCTAAATCCATTCTATGACCTATACCCCACCTAAAAGATAGGTCAGGGTTTAGTACAAAAGTATTTGAGTTGGTTAAGCTTGCAAGGGGAAGAGAAATGGTCATTGTCTTTTCACCTTTATTAAGAACATCAGCAGTGCGAAAAGTTCCAGCACATCCTGATATTAGCAGAATAATAATTGCTAATAAAAAAATAATTTTAATCTTATTAAGGTTTGTAAAAAATTTTCTTTTGAATCTCATAATATTTGCCCCCTTACCATTTATTACTAATAATATTAAACCAAAGAGATTATTTTGTCAAATTGACCTGATTCCCAACCCCCGTCCCTAAAATTTCCCTTAAAATTACATTTATGTATACAGAACGGTTGAAAACCGTTCTGTATACTCTTCTTATTTATTTAACTAAAATATATTTACTTTATAATTGTCAATTTTTTACTGAAAGTACCCTCAACTGTATTTAATGTCACAAAATATACACCTGCTGCAAGTTTGGATACATCGATATTGATATTATGTTCGCCTCTATTTCTATATCCCTTAAATGCTGTTTTTGCAATGCTTCCTGTAATGTTATAAAGTTTCATTTCTATATTACCTGCTCTGGATATGGCAAAATTAATATTTAATCTATCCCTAACAATATTATCAATATTCATATAAGGTGATATTTCTTGATTTTTAATGGTTTTAATCCCTGTCCAGTCACTCCTGTCAAAATAACAGATTCCAGTATTAACCATTCGAGTTCTATAAAGGACACCGAAATTTCCCGAACCTAAATGTTCGATTGCA
>CBDVEF010000360.1:0-1967 GCA_965372935.1 uncultured bacterium
TAATCCAACCCCTTCAGGTGCCAGATAATTTAATGTTGTATCCTTGTAAACCAATGATATGGGTAATTGTGGGGAAAAATCTCCTTTATCAATCATAATTTTAGCAGTATCGCCCTCTACTATAACCTCTTTTAACTTAAAATCATTAACTATATTTTCAGTAAGTCTTCTTTTTATATAATCTGCATTTTGTCTGTTTGTGAATTTATATATCAAATTAATATAATCCTTTAAACGGGGATGTGAAAATGCATATTTATTATAATATTCCTTCATAAAATTATTAAATGCTTTTTCTCCCATTACCGTTCTGATTTCCTTTACAACAAGCGGTCCTTCCGAATATATTACAGAACTGTAAAGCAAGCTGTTATCAAACGAAGCACATGATGTATTCATAGGATATGTTATGTTTGCGTAATGTAAAATACTTGATAGAAATATGTTCTTGTATAGCTCCCCTATCTTTGATTTTTTATCTTTATGTACATTTTCAATCATATATTCATTTTCATAAAAGGAGTTTATACCTTCATCCATAAACGGTTCGTTATATTCATCCGTTGCAAGTGATGCATAAAACCATTGGTGTCCTGTTTCATGAACAACTATGCGTTCTAACATTTCTTTAGCTTTCATTCCCGGCAGTGGAATGGAAATAGGAGAGCTCATACTTTTCACAATAATAAGTTGGGGATACTCCATGCCCCCGCCAGCAGTTATATTACCATCTACAACAGTAATCCGTTTATAGGGATATTTCCCGATCTTTTCACTATAGAAATCTATTGCTTTTTTTACATAATCTCCTACCGATTCCCAATGTTTAAGATTTTTCCTCGTTTTTAATATGTTAATTTCTATACCATTATGCATAATTCTTTCAAATGAAAATTTAGGGTCAGCTACAAATGCAAAATCCGTAACATTTTCAGCCCTGTAATACACAGTCTTATTCGTCCCATATGTACTATCACTATATGCTCCCGAAGAGAGCTTTTTCATTCTTGAGATTTCACCATCCGGTCCTACCAACTCTCCCGTGGCACCTGTTAGATAATTTATAGGAAGTTCAATCATTACATCATAATCTGCGAACTCCGAATAAAACTCCCCAATTAGGTGATACCCTTCATGATGCCATCCTTTTTCATCATACATTGCGATTTTCGGATACCATTGTGTTAATTCGAAATGATTATTCTTATATCCCTCTCTTAGATAAAATTTTGGGATCTTTTCCTCGAACTCAATTTCCAAAACAAGACTATCTTTATGCTTAATTGGAGTTTTTAATATTATATGAAATTCTTCATTTTCATTAATTGTATCCTTTATTGGTATGCTTGATTTTATTGATTGTATATTTAAGTATCCAATCTCCTTTTTATTGGCAAATGCTAACGAATAATCCCCTCTTTTTTGCATTTCCCTATCAATTATACTTCCCTTTCTGAAAGCATTGGGAAATGTATGAAGATAAATGTCTTTGAGCTCTGTGTTATATATATTTTGAAATGTAATTATTTCTTTCCCATATAACTTTTTATTTTTAACATCCAGTTTAACTTTAATTTGATAATGAATCGGGGCATTAAATAGGTAGCTAAATGTAATTAAAAATAAAAATAGTAAATAATATTTTTTCATAAAAACTCCTTTTTTATATTATAGGTATAATTGAGTAGAAGTAAAGTAATAATATTATAAAATGGGGAGATGGAAATCCTGTACCCCTCCTATGTCATTCCTGCATCCCCTCTTTGTCATTCCTGCATCCCCTCTTTGTCATTCCTGCGAAAGCAGGAATCTATCCCGGCACTGGCAAAGTCATCTTGAATTTGTAATTGTAGGGGCGAATAATTATTCGCCCTAATTAGTGAGGTTAAAACAATAAAATATTCCCCTCTCTCTTAGTGTAATTCGTTGATATTCTCTTTCCCTTTTCGGCTGGTGTCTGATGTCTG
>CBDVEF010000361.1:0-1957 GCA_965372935.1 uncultured bacterium
GTGATTTTATAGTCGCAAGAAATATTGGAACCAACATAGGCCCCTTTACACTTCCATATATACAACAATTTTCTATAGGTTTATTCAATGATTTTTATTTTCTTTATGATACAAATTCTAAAAGTTCATCGTATAGGAATTATATGGGTGTTCGAGGGATATTTAAATTATCTTATTATTATATAACACTTCCAATAGAAGTAGGATATTACCATGATACAAAAGGACAGTACTTTGATTATTATATACATATATCATCCGGAATAAAGATATAGTATGGATGAAATTAGAAACTTTTCAATTATAGCGCATATTGATCACGGGAAATCTACTCTTGCAGATAGGATTTTGGAAATTACAGGTAGCTTAAGACGAGATAAGCATAAAGAACAATTTTTAGACAGTATGGAACTTGAAAGAGAACATGGTATAACAATTAAAGCTCATCATGTACGTTTAAATTACAAAGCGGAGAATGGAAATGACTATATATTGAATTTAATTGATACACCGGGGCATGTTGATTTTACATATGAGGTATCAAGGAGTATGGGGGCATGTGAGGGGGCTATTCTTCTTATAGATGGGACTCAGGGGGTAGAAGCACAAACGATTAGTAATCTTTATCAGGCTGTTGATAATAATCTGGAAATTATACCTGTAATAAATAAGATAGATTTACCCGGATGTGATATTGAAAAAGTTGAAGATGAAATCATTGAACTGCTTGGCTCTGAAAGAGATGAAATATTAAAAATAAGTGCTAAAACAGGTGAAGGGGTAAAAGAGGTTATTGAGAAAATTATCAGAATAGTCCCTCCTCCAAAAACCGAATATGAGAAACCTCTAAAAGCATTGATATTTGATTCGATTTACAATCAATTCAGAGGAGCCATACCGTATATAAGAATTTATGAAGGTATTGTTAAAAAGGGAGATATAATCAAATTTATGGCTACAGAGGAAGATTATCAGGTAAATGATATTGGACTGTTTACAATCCCTAATAAATCAGTTAATGAACTATCTGCTGGTGAGGTAGGTTATCTAATAGGTGAAATCAAAAATATAAAGGATATTCATGTCGGGGATACTGTTGTACATTCGAAAGAATCAGATATTGAATCATTACCCGGGTATAAGAAGATTAACCCCCTTGTATTTTCTGCATTTTATCCATCAGAAAGTGAAGATTATGAAAAGCTTGGAGAAGCTCTAAATAAACTTAGTCTAAATGATGCCTCACTTTTTTATGAAAAAGAGGTATCGGAGGCACTTGGTTTTGGGTATCGTTGTGGCTTTCTCGGCTTACTTCATATGCAAATAATACAGGAGAGACTTGAGAGGGAATATGGTTTAAACCTTATTGCTACAATGCCAAATGTAAAATATAATGTAAAATTAAAAGATGAAACTATTATTGAAATCGATAGCCCTTCAAAATTACCTGATCCTTCAAGGATTGAGTCTATTTTAGAGCCGTATGCAAGGGTAGATATTATTACTCCGAATGAATATCTATCTAATATTATAAAATTGTCACTTGAGAAAAGGGGGGTTCAATTAGCTGTGCGATATATAACAAAAGATACGGTTAGTTCTGAATTCGAATTTCCATTATCGGAGATAATATTCAATTTTTATGATAAATTGAAATCCGTGACAAGAGGTTATGCTTCAATGGAATATTATGTTGTTGATTACAGGGAATCGCAACTTGAGAAACTTGATATTCTTGTTAATGGTAAAAAAATTGATTCTTTATCTACAATTGTACATAAGGAAGAAGTATATCATATCGGACAGAAGATCGTTTCAAAACTTAAACAGGAAATACCAAGACAGATGTTTGAAGTTATTATTCAGGCATCTATAAGTAAGAGGGTAATTTCCAGAGCTGTGGTTAAAGCATTGAGAAAAAATGTAACTGCTAAATGTTATGGTGGTGATATTAGCA
>CBDVEF010000362.1:0-1950 GCA_965372935.1 uncultured bacterium
TAACTATGTATTTTTCAATTGCCATTTTTCTGCACTTTTAACTTGACATTGACAGCGTTAGCTTTATCACAACACCTTGTGCTGCTGTATATGTATATCGTATCTCCGGGGTAAGATAGATAGAAACTATCTCCCATATTTTCTACAAATGGTAATATATCCTCTCCTTTGGCATTTTTACAGGAATCAATTTTATATACATCCTTCCAGAATAGATATTCTCCCTTTATGTTCAATGTAAGATTATATATTGAATCATATTTAACCGCTTTAAAATTAACTCTGTCTATATAATCCTTCTCAACCTCATTCTCGCTTATTGCCGCTTCTATTATTCTTTCTTTGCTTTCAAATCTATTATCTGTAATTCTATTTTTTCTTAATTCTTCCTTATATCTACTGCTTAGATTAAACAGATAATTATCCTGCTTATTACTATATCCATAATGCATTATCGTATTTTGTGGGATATACTCTCTGTTCTCTTTGATATAGAAATACGGGCAACCTGTATCTGGTGGTGGTATATACTTAAGTGTAATCGAATTGGAACGAGCATTGTAAGCGTTCCAGGGATTCCATTGATTTGTGGAAAAACCTACTATTGTATAAACATGACTTTCATAAGGTGAATAAGTATAATTGTCCAAACCGCTATAATCGTATCCGCCAAATATTTCCACTCTTGAATTATCTCTATAAAGTATAAAAGAATCCCGAGTATAATCTGCGGGGACACCATCGGGAGGATCAAAAGCCCATGTCCATGCGAAATGTGCTATTGGATCAGTTGCCTTATTGCTACTTACATAACCACTTAAATTCACATGATAGGGAAGATTTGGTGGTATAGTATCATTTTGGGGACCAAAGTAGGAGAAGCTCCCTGTTTTGGTAACAACCGCTGTCGGTGTACCATCAGGATTCGTGCATGCACTTGTTGCTTTTAAACTCCAATATTTATTACCGGTTCCCCAATAAGGTGTATTAAAATACCGATCATATTCCCCCGGCAAATAAAATGAACTATCTAAATAATAACTACCACCAATACCAAATGTCATATATGAACCTACCGTTACTCTGAAATGCAAGTGAATTTGTGCAATCAGAGAATTATCCTGATTTACGCTTTCATAAAATATCTCCGTTCCAAGTTTGTATAATCTGACACCCGTTGTATCCGTCCAGTTCTCCGTAAGGATTCCGTATGGCTTATCCATTGCCATCGTAAATGAAACTGGTTTATTGGCCCTGAATAACCAATTTGCAGTTGTTAATGGTTGTTGCATATTTGGTGTATATGATTGAAGATAACCATTATTATAATCACTTAACCATACACTACCAAAGTAATCCGTTGTTATTGACTTGATAATACAACCCGAAGACACTGGTCCTATGCCAATCAAATCAAGTTTTGGTTGATTATAATTGTCAAGCCCTTCTTCAAGTATAAGCACCATATTATGCAGAGAATCATATACATATATAAAGTTGTTCTGAACACCATAATCCTTCCCAAGAGCTATACATGTATATTTAACATTCGGAATCCCTCCTACATTATACCAAGATTCTCTTTTGAAAATATTTTTGTCTTTAGTGTCGTATTTTAAAAGCATGACATTATTATTTGCTACTGCCCAAATATGATCATCTGCTAAGTCATTAATTGTGTTTTTAAAATTAATAGCAATATCTAATGGTTTTGGATAGATTGAACTAATGAAACTATCACAAATAATAAACTTTTTTGCATTCGTATAAAAATATGCTTTAAATATTTTAATTGGATTATAAATATTTCTTATTATATAGATAAATTTATGATTATCCGAACATACCTTTTGCATCTTTTTTATGCCCTGATTACTAAAATAATTCATATCTTTTGAGGCAAAAGCCAATCGCCCGGAATCCAAGTCAAATGTTCCTACAACCAAATTG
>CBDVEF010000363.1:0-1945 GCA_965372935.1 uncultured bacterium
CAGGGAATAATATAATTAGATTTGATCTTTAAAAATATAAATTGTTAATTATTGGTAAAATCTATCAGTGGCAATATCAATGGTGGATAGCCCGCATAAACTGTTAATTGGGTGACTATACTTCTCAAATACGACATTAAAACAGCAGGAGCATTTACTTTTAAATATTTATCAATATTATTGATATTCTTACTCCATGAAAACAATCCTTCGATTTCCAGATTTATATAAAATGGATATTTATCTAATTCTTTTTTATTAAAAATATTTAATTTGAATATCACAATCGCTTCATTTTTATTTTTTGCCTTAGTTATTTTTATATTAGATGACAATTTTAATGCTATTTTTTTATCCTTATTACTAAAATTTCTATTTATTTTAAACTCTGTTTTTATTAAACGCTGAGACAATAATTGAAATTCGCTATCTTTCATTTTCTTTCCATTATGCAGCTTGTGGTATTAAACTGCTTATATTAGTTTTGTATTGATAGTTTTCTTTATTTAAACATATACTGTATAAATTTATATTTTTTGATTTACTATAACTGTAATCAATAAAAACGTTATAAATATTCTTGGAATAAAAATATTTTTTAATTAATCCTCCTAAAAACCTATTAAATTCCCTATTATTCCCCATATCTTCAATATTATACCATATTTCATATACATCTGTATCTTTATGGTATTTATAATCAACATATAATGACGGATATTTATCCGATATTATTCTCACAACATTTTCAATTATTGACTTCATTTTGTCTCCTTTTACCATATTTTTAGCTTATTTACAATAATTTCATTTAAAACAGTGAATGTCTTTTTAAAATCATCCTCATATGTGGTTTTATTCCGAAGTTCATCATAATAATCGGCAGAATTCCTAACTGTTCTCAGTTTTTGCAACAAACCAATCTTTCGTAAATCCTCAATGTCTAAATTATTATCCATAGAAATACTTCTAATAAATGTAGCTATAGTATTATAATGTGAATTCAGATTATTAGTCTTATTAATTTCTAACCCATTAATGCTAATATAATCTATAATATTTTGATACAAATAGTAGTAATACCTACTTATTGCAACATCATAGTATCTTTTACGTTCAGAATAATTAGCTATTTTATAATTATGCTTAGCTTTAATTCTTAAATTACTTTCTCTTGTCATAGCTAATTTATATCATATAATATCATTTTGTCAATAATGAATTTCATATTAAACAATATAAACTCCAAATTCAATAACTCCATATATATTTAAATTACTTTCTCTTAAAATCAGATTCTTTCCCATTATCAATAAATCAATAGATAGAGAATCAATGATATTTTCATACCTTCCATCAATTTCCAAATTAATATAAAATTTCCTGATGAGTTTCGGATCCGTCCTAAAACATTTCCCAAAATACTTAATAAATACCTCCTTTTAATCCGATTCAGTATATAACAAATATCTTCACATTGCAAGAATAAACCACGGGAGAGGGATCCACCACCAATTCACAAATTTATAACGAATTGTACCAAAAAGAAGAGAATAATTTTTTGCTTTTACAGATTAGAAAGAGAAATAACCACGAATTGCACGAATGGGAAAATAATATTTATCTTTAATTACACGAATTGGGAAAGAATTGCACGAATTAGAGCAGACAATGATCTGCCTCTACAATTTGTGATTTACGATTAACGATTAACGGTTTACGCTATCATGGCGATTGGTATTCCTGCGAAAACAGGAATCTACACCTTTTACTTCCTCTCCCTCTCTCCCCTTTCCGTAGTTCTATCCCGTGGTTCCTTTCAATGTTTTATTTCTCTTTCAGCTCTTGGTTGTCCAATAGCAATTAAATCAATTAGGAATCAAAGTTTTGCGATTTATGTAACAATAACCACTTTCTTAATACTCCATTGAGTGTCACAAAATCG
>CBDVEF010000364.1:0-1945 GCA_965372935.1 uncultured bacterium
ATTATACCTTGTATTATAGCATTTTTTAATCCTTTTTTTAAGTGTTATTTTTAATGTAATATAATTATGACACAGCCTCTTTCGCAGGAATGACACAAAGGGGATAAGGAATGACAAAGAGGGGGAGGAAGAAATAGGGAGAATTAAAACAGAGAGGAATGGATTTAATCCTTTCCTCTCTTCTTAAACCGGTTAATATGTTCATACCTATCTACTTCTTTTTCAATATTAAATTTGACTTTTAATATTTTAAATAATATAATATAGTTTATATTAAATGGAGGAGTATATGAAAAGGATTATTTTAATTGTTATTTTATTTTTAATATCATTATCATTATTTTCAAACGATATACCTGAAAACTGCAGAATATTCTTATTGGATAGGGATGGGGGAAGAAAAATATATTCTCAGTATGCATTTGACTCGCTTGATGTAGAAGTATTCTTCATACAATCTTTAAATAAATTGGGTTTTTACAACATCACAATAGACACTGTTTTACCTGATTCTATAGCGATTATTTCCGATTATGACATCCTGTTTTTATCCTTTGCATGGGAGAGGTATAATTTTCTGTCCCCCTCAGAGGTTAATTCAATCAAAGGGTTTTTAAATACGGATAACAAATCCGTTTATGTTGAAGGCAATAATTTTGCAGAGTATTACACGGTATCCGATACTTCTCTGCTACAATTAATGGGGGTTCAGTTAATTTCCCCTGGTAATGACATAGGTAATGTCGATTCGTTGTTTGGTGTTAGTGGTTCTTTATCAAATGGCTTGACTTTTTCATTTCCTCTGGGAACACCTCCCGATTCAAGTGTTGATTTAATATTTGTTGATACAACATCTGCAGGAAAACATTTCGATGTTTTAACCGAAGTAAGGAATAAATATATTCTTGCAAGAAGTACAGGGCACTCAAGTGCGAGAACAAAGGATAATATCTATTTATATTCTAACAATATAATCGTTCAGTCTGCACCCTTTGGAGCAATGTGTAACATACAGGAAACAACCATTATAAACGGTGAAATTATGACATATAATGATCTTTATATGCAAAAGATAATGTCATATTTCGGATGGGCAAACATATTGATTGTTGAGGATGACAACAATGGCGGTACGGTACAGGATATTAAAACACTTTTTGCAAATGAAAATATACCATATATTACATACTATGTCTCTAATGGAAATGATGGACCCAACGATTCATTAATGTCATTTTTCAATATTGTTATATGGGTATGCGGAGAAGAATCAGTAAGCACATTTACAGACAATGATCAATTATATATTACAAATTATATCGAGAAAAGTGGAGGAAAAATTTTCATAATAAGTAAAATCATTTCCTGTGATTAAAGATTGAATAATATCAAAATCAATATTTGTTTCAAGAAAGTCATTAACAAAATAATAATCTCCGATAAAATATGTATCATTTATCCGGTTTATAAATTTTACCGAGTCATTTGTTATCATCAACCTTGCAACCTCAATACCTAAAGCAGGAGAAAAAGAAATCCATATTAAACTGTCTTTTTTTATACGTATCTGTCCCCTAAATGAAACTTTATTCTTATCATTAATATAATCAATAGAGAATTTTGCAGAAAAAAAGGTAAAATTTAATTCATTACTTTTCAGTTGTTCAAATAAGTAATCAGCACCATATTCCTTTATCGGTTCTTTGTAAATTGTCCGGGTTGTTTTACAAGAAAAAAGAATAAGTGTAAAAATAATGCTTCCCCCTAAAAATAATTTAATATTAAATTTATTCATATAATTTTTTATCCTGTATCTTTTTATCTAAGTATTCAGAGCCATCACCAACAATTTTTGCCTTTTCCCAATAATCAAAAGCATCATCTTTTTTGCCGAGCTTATATAAAATATCTCCATAATGTTCAAGAATAACGGCATTATTATCCC
>CBDVEF010000365.1:0-1931 GCA_965372935.1 uncultured bacterium
TTTATGCGCTTCCTATCTTATTGTGGCATAGGTAATATAAAAAAGCAATTTATATTTCTAATTGGGAAAATATAAAAAAGATTGTTTGTTGCAAATGGATATACTTTTGCAAAAATGACGGATATTTTCATAAGGGAAATATGCAAGGGCGAGCAGGGTTTGCTACATTTTTAGGGAAAGTTTTAAAATCTGATTTGGAGGTATAAAATGGACAAATATTTTGAAATGACAGATAAGGAATTGCAAAGTGAATTATTGTCAATTAGAGTTGAAATTTCTCGAAGAGCTGAGATTTATTTCAAAGTGGAATTAAAATATAATTACTATAAGGGAACGGGGAAATGTTGGATAGCGAGAGTGAATGAAAACAAAAAAATACTTTCTTTTGTGACTTTTGAGGCTAAAATTTCGAGGGATAATTATAGCGGAAGTAAGGTTTTTCTTTTAGGCGACGGTGATTATCAAAGTTGTGAATCAGGTAGTAAAAGGCAGGATAGTAGAAAATATTTTTCTATTAGAAATGGGGAAAAAGTTAATTTTTTGGAGGTATAAAATGAATTTTATAAAATTAAATCAGCCTACAAAATTACTATTGGTGTATAACACATTGAATACAGAAAAGGAGAAAAAGTCTTTTATTCAGTTGATTTGTTGGGTTATTGATACCCCGTTTAAAGAATTAAAACAATTTTTTGAAGAAGGTGTAAAATGAAAAGAGGGGAAATTGTTTATGTAAATTTTAAACCTAATAGAAATTTTGAAAATGGAGAGGGCCAAGAAATAGTGGGCTTTGGGCATGATCGGGGGGTTATCGATAATAAGATGACTACTGTTAGGTTTCAAAATTTGTCGGGTAAAATGCTTCATTCACATATTATGTATTTTATAAAAGTGTGGGTACATAAACTAAAAAATGTAAAAATTATTGAAATATGGGAAGTGATATAATATGATTGATATAATGTTTGGGATAATTTGCGGAGTAATATATGCTATAGTTGTAATTGGTATAGTAGAGTTTTTCTTGCGAGATAGAAAATGAGTAAAATAATGACAAATAAAGAGTTAAAACGGTTGTATAATAGAAAAGATAAATTATACTATGAACATACGAAAGCTAAAAGTTTTTTTAAGAAAAAAGGGCGCAGGGGATTGAGAAAATTTTTAAAACAAAGAAATTTAACAATGGAGGTTAAATAATGGAAAGTAAAAAGAAAAATGAATTTGTAGAGAAAGATGAACTTTTTGAATCTGAAAAACAAAAAGAGGCACAAAAAGCTAAGGAATATATCGAGGCTCTCATCGCAAAAGGTATTCTTGTCAGAGCTGAAGGGTCGGCGAGGAAAAAGAAGACAATAAAATATGGTGTATATTTTTATAAAGATGATAAGGAAAAAGTGGATTACAAGGCTGAGACACAGATTAAAACTCCTGAATTAATATCATCGGATTATAATCTTGTTATAAGTATTAATGAAATTTACGTTGGGCATTCAGAGATGTATAATAATGATTATATGATTTTTCATTCTACAGTCGGAGAAGAGAAAATACCAATTTATTATAGAACTTCGAGCAAATATCTTATGAATGAGGTATTTCGGAATTTGATTGATAAAGAAGGATTTTTACTTAGGGATAGGTGTAATGAAGTTTCATTTCAACAGGTGAATAAGTCTTGGAAAGGTAGAGAATTTCAAGTAGTATCAATAGTATAGATGAAATCTTTACTTTCTAATCTTATTATACAGAATAGAAATATTTTACTTCCTGCAAGAAAATCTCTTGCAGGGAGTAAAATAATTATAGCTAAAAAGTTAGGGATAACGGTTAGAAGTATGAATCGTTATTTAACGGCAGGAACGGAAAAACGACAACCTTCTAAAATTATTAGTGCTAAAATTTTAAAATTATATGATAAAGAATTTGAT
>CBDVEF010000366.1:0-1926 GCA_965372935.1 uncultured bacterium
TTGTATGATTTGTAAAAAATTTAATAGGAGGAAATGAAGAATGAAGATGAAAACATTTCTAATCGCAATGATCTTATTGTTAATAACTTCGCAGATATTTGCAGGTATTATTATTAAAGAGATGGATATGGAAGACAGCACAATGACAACCATTTATATCCAGAGTAACAAAATCAAAGTTGTTAGTTCTGATAATGTGTTTATGTTTAATGTTAACAATGGAAAAATTTGCCTTATTTCCCCTGAAAAAAAGGTTTATTGGATTGGAAAACCTGAGGAAATGGCAGAATCTGTTGAAAAGTTTAAACAAAAATCAATGGATGAATATCTGAGTAAAATGACACCAGAGCAGAAAAAAGCATACAAGCAATATATGAAACAGGAAGATAAGTCAGCTGATGAAAAAGCAAAGAAAAAAATAGATGTAAGTATAAAGAAAACATCTATAAAGGCAAATATAGCTGGTTATAGTACATATAAATATAAAATTTTAGTTAATGGTAAATTGAAAGAGGAATTATGGATTTCACCTAATGTCAAATTTGAGAATGAGGTTGACATTGATAAAATGGAAAATTTAATGAATAAATTTAGAAAGGCTATGGGAGAAGGTGAAGATTCATATGAAAATACTGAAGAGTATAAGAAATATGTGATAAGGAATTATCCTCTAAAACGAATTCATTATAGAAGCGATGGAAAATCCGTCACAATCACAAAGAGTATTCTAAAGAAAAAGATTGATAATAAAATATTTGATATGCCGGGGGACTATAAAAAGATTGAGTTAATCGAATTAATGAAGATGGGCATATAGTATAGATATTAAGGGAACATTTTAACAATTACAATAAACTATTATCCAGGAGGATAATCGTGAATAATAAATTAGTTCTGTTTATTCTATTAACATTAATAATAGCATTGTGTTTTTCGGGCTGTATTCCAGGAGATGGTATTTGCACCAATGATAAGCCTGCAGGACTTCTCTGGGGTATTTGGCATGGATGGGTAGCCCCAATCTCATTAATTATTGGGCTATTTAATTCCAAAATACACATATTTGAGGTTAACAATACAGGTTGGTGGTATGAGTTCGGTTTCTATATTGCAATTATAGGCGGATTTGGAGGACTCTCAATAATTAGAAAGAAAAAAAAGGGATAATAGATACTAATATGGAAAATATATATAAAATAAAAATAAGGGTAGTTGAGATTAGAGGAACTGGGAAATGCTCTGCTGGACTTAAGATAGGTGACATATTTGAAATTGACAAAAATGGTCAACCGGTACCTATTAATTTTTGTGGTTGGGCATTTGCAACACTCTGGCCATTTATAACACCTCTTCGATATGGAGGGACCTTGCCATGGGAGAATGACCCGGATAAAGCATATGTATCATGTCCCGATCCAGAGACAACGGTTGTGTTTGAAATTATAAGGGAAAAAGAAGATAAGGAATGTAATAAATTACATGCATTTTAAAATTAATGGGAATATAACCACGGGAAGTTGCAAGTGTCAAGTAAGAGAGGGATACCCACCACTAATTCACTAATTTGTAACGAATTACGCTAAGAGAAGGGGAATAATTATTTACCTTAATTACACGAATTAGGAAAAAATTTCACTAAAAGAATTAACCAAGGAAAGGTGAATATAAATAGAAAGGGTGTACTTCTTAACTTTCCCTCCACATTGTGGTAGGGAATAGAAGGGAGGGGGAAATATATGATTTCAATGTTAATAATAATACAATAATACCCATAAATTATAATTGAAAACACCTACAGAGGTATTACCTTCATATGACAAAGAAGAGAGATAGGATATGACACATTTTTTGAATACGATGACAAAAAGGAGTGTAGATTCCTGCTTTCGAGGCTGTGTCATAATTATATTATATTAAAAATAACAC
>CBDVEF010000367.1:0-1899 GCA_965372935.1 uncultured bacterium
GGGACCCGAAGGGGCGGCAAATATTATATTTAGAAAGGAGATATTAAATTCACCTAATCCGGATGAAATGAGAAAAATTAAAATAAAGGAATATACTGATAAGTTTGCAAATCCTTATATTGCTGCTTCAAGAGGATATGTTGATGCTGTAATTAACTCTGATGAAACGAGGAAGAATATAATTTTAGGGCTTAATTTTATTATTGATAAAAAGAAATCACTACCAGATAAAAAACATGGTAATATGCCATTGTAGGGGAGGCTGGTATGAAAAAAGAAAAGATTAATATAAATTATACCGAATATGAAACATATATCCCGGATAGTATAATAAAAAGAAGAACAACGTATAAAATGGTAAAAGATAAAAGGAAGATAAGTACATTCATTCCAGGAACAATAAGTGGTATATTTATGAAAGAGGGGGATAAGGTTCAAATAGGTCAGAAATTGCTTATTCTCGAGGCAATGAAAATGGAAAATGAGATTTTATCACCTATAGAGGGAATAATTAAGAAAATATATGTAAAGAAAGGTGATATAACAAAAAAAGATCAACTTCTTGTTGAGATAGAATAGATTTCTCTTTCGCAGGAATGACAAAGATACTAACGTGAAAGCCAATCGCCATAGAGAGCGTAAACCGTTAATCGTTAAACGTAAATTGTGGGGGCGTATAATTATACGTCCTAATCTGTAAAAGCAACAATTTATTCTCTTCTCTTAGTGCAATTCGTTGTTATTCCTTTCTTTCCCTTCTCGGCTGGTGTCTGATGTCTGTCGTCTGATGTCTATTAACTTTTATTCGTGGTGGATTTCCCCCTTCCTGTGGTTATTAATAGAAAGTTGAAAACCTAACCTCTTTATTTATTGTCAATATTATTATACTATGCTATAATAAATTATGAGTTATAGCAAGGAAATTCTTTCGGAAATAAGGAAAATTAGACCAAAACACCTTAGAGAAAGTAAAATGGAGCAACAATTGAAATATGGTGAAAGAAGAAAAATTGCTATACTATTTTTAGATTTACATGGATTCACTACACTTGCTGAATATCTTGATCCTGAAGATGTTAAGAATGTTATTGATGAGATTTTTAAAATATTTACTGATTTAATAGAGAAATATCATGGATTTATAGATAAATATGAGGGTGATCTGATTATGGCTTTATTCGGAGCACAAATTTCAACAGAGTCAAATGTTCAAAGAGCGTTAAGAGCCTCAATTGACATAATCTCATATTTGAAAAAAATTAATGCTACAATTGAAGATAAGAATAATAAATTGAATCTTCGAATTGGCATTCATTATGGTCTTGTTGTAACAGGTAAAGCAGGAAAAGGGAGAGAAAGAGATTACACGGTTATGGGAGATACGGTAAATGTAGCAGAAAGGTTACAGAGCAATGCTCCATTAAACGGTATTCTCGTGAGTAATGAAGTATGCAAAATGTCGGGGAAGCAGTTTATATTTATAGATTTCAAGGAGTTAAAATTAAAGGGTAGAGAAAAAACAATAAAAACATATCTTGTTGAGGGAATCAAGGACAAATTTACGGAGAGATGGGAGAAAGGGAATATAAAAGCCAGATGTTTTATCGGAAGAGAAGTAGAAATTAAAAGATTTGAGAATTTTATCTCAGAAAATGAGAGCAATAAGATTATTATTAGAGGAGAGGGAGGTATAGGGAAGTCAAGACTGGCAAATGAAATTTTTGAAAAGAATAAGGAATCTATTTACCTGTTAAAAGGGCATACAATATCTTATGTGAAAAGTCCATTTTATCCTTTGATTGATATAGTCAATAAGATATTTTCTCAAAATTATATTATGAAATTAATTAAATCCAAATCGAAATATTATGATATTGATTTTAAAAATGAATTGTTATT
>CBDVEF010000368.1:0-1884 GCA_965372935.1 uncultured bacterium
GTGGAGGGAAAGTTAAAAATTCTCTTAGTGCAATTCGTTGTTATTTCTTTCCCTAATCTGTAAAAGCAATAATCTATTCTCTTCTCCTTAGTGCAATTCGTTACAAATTTGTGAATTCGTGGTAGATCTCCCTCTCTCCCCCTCCCTTCTATTCCCTCCCACCTGTGGAGGGAAAGTTAAAAATTCTCTTGGTGCAATTCGTGTTTATTTCTTTCCCTTCTCGGCTGGTGTCTGATGTCTGATGTCTGGTGTCCATTACTATTTATTCGTGAATTGGTGGTGGTTCTCCCTCTCTTGTTTGTTTCCTTTCGTGAAATTCATTCTCTAATTCGTGTAATAAAGGCAAAAGATTATTCTCTTCCTATTCGTGTAATTAGTTTTCAATTCGTGAAATTAAAGGTAAAGATGATATCTTTCCCTTCGTGTAATTCGTTACAAATTTGTGAATTAGTGGTGGATATCCCTTTCTCCACCTCCCTTATGTTCCCTCCCACAATGGGGCGGGAAAGTTAAAATATTCTCTTAGTGTAATTCGTTACAAATTCATGAATTCGTCGTAGATCTCCCTCTCTTATATCTAATGTTTCTAAAATGCAAGTAAACAAAAATAAATAGACGGATGCAGACTATCTTTACTCCGCTTATATATACTATTCAGAAAAGGCATTGATTGTATATGTCGTAATAGCAAGGAATTTTGTTATATTGACATTTAATATTTTTATGTTATTATTTAAATAAGATGATAAAAGTAATGGATGTGATCTAATATAGATATAAGCTTTCTGAATATAGTCGGAAAGTTTTTTATTTTTCCCCTGAGGAGGTGATATGAGAAACATTCGTATTCTTATGATACGACTCGGCATTGATCACAATGATATGGAATCTAAAAGACTCTATAATAAACTTGAAAATGTAGGTTATGATATTCTCTATTCAGGACTTCATCAAACACCTGAAATGATTCTTGATGTTTCACTTTCATTCGATGCAGATGTGATTCTGTTTGATATGGCTCCCAATGCTAATCCAGAAGTAATTAAACATTATGATAAAATGGTTAAATTCAATGAATTACAAGAACCTCTTATTGTTATAAGAACTGATAATGGTTCGGTTTCTCCATATATTAAATTTAAGAAGAATGGTAATATCGATGTTATTAGCAAAAAAATTAAAAAACATATTAAGTTAGTAAATGTATAAGAAAACCCGGATAAATAAATATTAAAATACGGGGGCGAAATTATATCTCGCCCCTGTTCGTTTTTAATGAAAATCTAATTGTTTAATTTGGGCTTGATTGATAAAATTCTATATAATAATATTGCAAAATGATGTGATTAATATTAAAAAGGAGTTATAAGAAATGAGTAGGTTTATAAAAGAAATATTTTCGGGTACAGAATTAGTTGGAACCCTGAATTTAATTTCAGGGATAATTATGATATTTCTATGGTCATATTTTTCTATTAAATGGTGGTCTGTTGCTTTTGGATTTCTTTCTGTATTTTTCTTAATAGAGGCGATTTGGCATTATATACTTACTGATTACTTTCGACATATTCATAAAGAGAGATAGATTAGTGAAAATTTCAATAGATTCTTAAAATAAAAATGATGGAATATAAAGGATATAATAATAGAATGTTTCTCCGCAATATTTTTGACCAAGTCGCATTGGATTATGATGATGTTCGACCCGGATACCCAAATAATTTAATAAAAGACATTATTTCTATCTCAAAAATCCCTAAAGAGGGAAAAATTCTTGAGATAGGTTGCGGAACCGGGCAAGCTACCGTTCCATTTGCTAAACTTGGCTATTCAATGACTTGCCTGGACATTGGGAAGGAACTTATTAAATTTGCTGTAAAAAGA
>CBDVEF010000369.1:0-1850 GCA_965372935.1 uncultured bacterium
AAAATTGGTGTGATAAAGTTTGGTTAAGGATAGATTCCTGCTTTCGCAGGAATGATAAAGATACTAACGGGAAAGGCAATCGCCAACGGGAATGGTTAGAGAATAGTTAAGAGTGAACAGAAAATAGGAAATTTAAATGTTCCTTTATGTCATTCTTCCATTCTTTGTCATGCAAAACAATGTCATGCTGAATTTGATTCAGCATTGATTCGACACCTCATACCAGATCCTGAAATAAATTCAGGATGACATATTAGAAAATCGTAAATGTTTATTTAATAATTTTTATGGACTTATACAATTTACCGTCTATCTTTAAACTGCAAAAGTAGATACCCTTCGAAAGATTTTTTATATTATAAATTGCATTATATCTCCCTTTTGTTTTAATACCTTTATAAATCGTATATATTTTTTGTCCGTTAAGATTATATACTGTAATTTCTATCTCGGATGATTTAGATAAACTATATTTAATCTCAATATTATCATTATATATTAAAGATTGAATAGAAAAAGATGTGTTTGCAGATATATAATCATTAGCCATACCAGTATTATATGAAAGGTAAATCGAATTATCAAATGAAAGACTATCATTTATGCCCGAAACCGAATAATAGTACCATAATCTTAAGATATATGAACCGACATTAAGACTGTCCGTGATGAATTTACCAAGTTCACTGTTTGAAACCTGTTCCGGTATTATATCCGTTATAGGATAAAATATCATAGTGTCTTCATTTGGAGTATATTCGAGTCTGTACCCTTCATATTGAAATATTGAACCGGGAGCTTTCATCATCAAAGCACTTCCCTGAATCGATATCGTATCGTCAATATAAGCCGGGGATGGAGGGTATAGCCCGGCAACAATCACTGTTGCCGAATCGTATACCTGTATCGGGTTCGCAAGCACCGTATTATACATAATATTAATGGCACTATTCCTCGCGATTAGATGACCTGATGTGAAATTCGTAAGTATGAAAAATGATATGGATTTGTTTTCGAGTAGCGCATCAGTGAATAATGAAGTATAAAATGTCGTTAACATACTTGAGTCTGAAGCTCCGATATGACCACCGGACCCATCACACATAGCATTCATAAATGTTGTATTACACATCCCAGCAGAAAGACACTCACCAAATATCGAACTTTTAATTGTCATATCCCCTGCTCCGAAGAAATACAGATTCCAGGCATCAACGGATGAATTTATAAGATGGTAATTCCGTTCTTCGAATGGGGCTACCCAATCATTATAATGAGAATAATCAATTATACCTGTTATTGTATACGTAATAGACATTTCAAATATATTACCTGAAGCCCTCAAGTTAGCATTTGTTATGGTTACATCGGTACTGTCCTTTGCCATTGTTGCAATCATAAGGCCGTAAAGCGAATCGATATTAACAAAATAATTTATACCGGTGCATGAACTATCAGGGTAATTAAATTGCTCAACCCATTCATTTGTATCAGGTGGAGTATTGAGTTCTCCCGAACTGTTTTTAGGAAATCCAAGCCATAGAAGAACAGTATCTGAATGGGCAATATTCAATAATGTAGAATCACCAAGTACAACAAATTCTCCCGCTCTATTGGAATATCTTATATCAATTATACCACTATCATATAATCCGAATGTAATGAATGCACCGTTCATATCCACACTATCCATAAAAAATAAACCTTTATTTACTACTGCTCCGTTTAGCGGAAGATTAGATGAATTAAATGTTGAATTTTTTATTTCTATTTTTGCAGAATCTATAGATACAAACATATATTGATAAAGAAAATCTTGATGAACTATAAAATTGCAGTTTTCTACAGAG
>CBDVEF010000370.1:0-1849 GCA_965372935.1 uncultured bacterium
TAAATGTGATTTTACATTTAGAAAATATACCCCTTTTGTAAGATATTGGAATTTGAATGATATATTTTCAGTTGAAAACATTTTCTTATAAATCATTTCACCGCATAAATTGTAAATCGATATGGACTTTAATGAACTGTATTTGGATATTATATATGCTGTATTATTAATGACATTTATTTCCGATTTGTAAAATTGTCTTTTTATTCTGTTTATTATACCTGATGGATTATATGTAGAGTTTATATCACCGGGTGTACCATTAGCTGTACCCGGGACTATTGATGCTGCCCACCCGGTTCCCTGATTATGACTTGCAAGATTGAGAGGGTCTATTAATTCCAATGATGGTCCTGTCCCATCCGGAGCGGTAGGCCATGGGATAACATCATCATAATTCACAGAATCAACAAGTGCTCCACTACTTTTCTTAAGAACTACTTGATCACCACTATTAGATAACAATAAAGACATATTGCCTAAAAGATAATCATCTCCATCCCCTAAGGATTTAGTACCATAAAAACTTCTAATCGAATCGGTGTCTGAACATATAACTGCAAAATGATTGGGAGGTAATTGAAAATCAGGGAATGTATATGTAGCTTCGCCATCAGATAATGTCCAGTTTTGCATATCAATTGTATCTGATTCCATATTCCATAATTCTATCCACTCAAAATATATATCATCTCCCTGAGTAGTCGCAGGATTATACATAATTTCATTTATAAAAACATCAGGGATATCTGTTGCATGGACTACATAATAAAGGGTGTCTGATATGGTCCTGTTGCTGTTGTTGTCTCTAAAGGCATAAACAAAGTATACCGTATCTCCCTGAGTTTGAGCGTTAATATGATAATAATATGTAGATCCCGATATACTATCATTTGTTTGTGTGGAAAAACTTCCCGAATTTATTTTGTAATACATTGTATCATAATTTATTGTTCCCTCATCATATGCTGATATAAACAATATTGCCGTGTCTTCCGGAGTTATATAGCTTGGAGTTTTACCTGCATCATATAGATATGGAGGTAGATCTCCGCCACTTGCTTTAATATCAAGAAAAGCATCATCAAGATATACAACACCAGAATCATTAATATCCTTATAAGCTCTAATAAACACTCCTAAACTGCAAGCTCCATTTGGAGTGATAAATGTATCGTTTAATGTTTGCCAATTCGCATTATCTGATGTATTTGAAAGGAATTCGGTTTCGTAATTTCCTCCATATTGATATTTTCTTAAAAATCCTCCGACTTTTATGTTAACATCATTATCGAATATATAAATATAGAATGTAAATGTATCGCCTGAGGAGATGCCGGTTGTTATAAAATGTTTAATACCACTGTTTGAACCTGTTAATCTATTTAATTTAACACTGTAATTACCTGAATTGATCTGAGAGCTATCTTTGGATATCGGCACACTTGTTGAAGATTCAACGTACCAATTATCCGGAATAGAATCTGTTCCAGTCCATGTTTCAAAACCTGGATTTTGGATTAAGTTTGCACTGAAAATGAATATTGGGAATATAATAATAGTAATTAGTAAAGAAATCTTTTTCATAAGATCCTCCTTTCATATTTTCTATGCATATATTATAGAATAAAACTTATAAAGTATTATGTCAAGAAATGTTTACAAATATTAGTAGATAGGTACGGATAACAGTTACAAGTTACAAGTAGAAAGTTCGTAAATCGCTAACCGTAAATTGTAGAGGCACGATGCATCGTACCCTAATTCCCCCTTCCTTATTTCTTCATTCCTGCCCCCCTCTGTGTCATTCCTGCGAAAGCAGGAATCTACAATTATTCTATAAAAAAGA
>CBDVEF010000371.1:0-1849 GCA_965372935.1 uncultured bacterium
ACCCTTATTGATCCAATTTATAGCTTGAAATCCTCCATAATTATTATAGTATAATTTTGCATTTTCAATAAAAATATTTTTATTGAATTCTTCAAGTAGGTTTAATTGGTTTGTAAGTTGTTCAACAGCGGTGATTCTGGTTTTAAAACAATCTTCTATTCTCAATGCAGTTTGTTCCTCTATAACTGAAATTTCAGTAATGCCTATTCTTCTGTTCAAATTATTATAAGATACCCATGCCCATATTATTGTACCAATAAAAATAATGCCAATAAACACTGGAATTGACTTTCTATAATTTTCCATACATCTATTTTATTAGTATTTAATGTCAAATGAATCTTTAAATGAACATTTTAAACATAGAGAACAAAATGACAATTATATAGTAAGTAACCCCAAAAGTGACTTATTCAATTAACCTATTCAATATTTCAAGATTCTTTATATAATATCCTTCTCCACCCGGTGTCTCAAGTATCATTGGTATATTGTCGAATATTTTATCATTACACAAAACCTCAAACAACTTAGTGCCTATATTACCAGCACCAATATTCTCATGCCTGTCAACCCTTGATGAATATTTACTTTTACAATCATTAAGATGAAAAGCCTTTATTTTATCTATCCCAACTATACTATCAAATTCATCAAGCACTTTTTTGTATCCCTCCTCTGTTCTTATATCATATCCAGCAGCGAATATATGGCATGTGTCAATACAGATACCTATAGAGCTTTTATATTTTACTGAATCTATTATATCTCTCAAATGCTCAAACCTGTACCCAACATTGGTCCCCTGTCCAGCGGTTGTCTCAATCAATAATTTTATGTCAGAATTCCCCATCTCTTCAAGCATAATATTAAGGTTTTTTGCAATCTTAGATATACAATATGCCTCCCCTTTTCCCATATGAGCCCCCGGATGGAACACAAGCCCGTTTAACCCCAGCAATTCACATCTATGCATCTCATCCATAAATGATCTAATTGATTTCATTAATTTATTTTTATCCGGACTTCCAAGATTAATCAAATAACTATCGTGAGATAAAATTATATCGATTCCGGATTTTTCCCAATTGAGTTTGAATAACTCGATATCTTTATCCTCAAGCTTCTTTGATTCCCATCTCATCTGGTTTTTTGTAAATATCTGTATTGATTGACATTTTAATTTTTCCCCGTTTTTTATAGCATTGTTTATTCCCCCTGATGTACTTACATGAGCACCCAAAAGACCCATTATATTCTCCTGAAATAGTTTCCAGGTAATTTTTTAATTAATTCTTTCATCTCAAGTTGAATAGCAATAGAAGAAAGCTCCGAGATAGACAATCCAGTCTCTTCTAACAGTGTATCAAAATGAATCGGAATTGATTTAATTTTATTATATACAATTTTAAAATCATCTTTAAGCTCTTCATTTTTATTACATATCTCTTTTGTACCTTTCTCTAAAGGAATTCCGAGATATTCTATTATATCATTTGGGGATATTACCGGAATTGCCCCCTCTTTTATTAAAAGATTAGTCCCCTGACTGGTTATTCTATTAATATCTCCAGGAATCGCAAATACATCTATACCATAATCAAGTGCCCACTTTACTGTTTTGAATGTACCACTCCTATATGCTGATTCAACAACTAATACTCCATTTGAAAGAGCTGCAATTATTCTATTTCTAAACGGGAAGTTTTGCTTAAATGGACCTGTTCCAGGAGGAAATTCACTTATTACACATCCCTTTTCAATAATTTCCTTGTAAATACTACGATTAGATGCTGGATAAATTACATCAATTCCCGTACCAAGTACAGAAACTGTATTCCCACTGATC
>CBDVEF010000372.1:0-1842 GCA_965372935.1 uncultured bacterium
TGTGAAATATAATCACAATCCATATATTCCGACAATCAATCTATATATCAATAATCATACTTCATTTAACTAACTTTTGTACTATTTAAACACGCTATTGAATTCATCGATAAATTTTGTCATTGTGAGTTATAATAGTAATAGTTTTATATTTTTACGAACATTTTATGATATTTTAAAAAGGTAAATGTAACTAATATCAGAATATATCAGGGGAATAAATCCCCTGATATATTCTGATATTACTCCCTATTCGAATACATGGTGAGCTGCAGCAGATGCTGTTTGTCCTGTAATATCACACCCACATTGTGGTGGCCTAACGGCATTTAATTCTTCGTTATTAACCACATCTTGCATCTTAAATAGAATTTCAAACATATTATCTCCTATGTTTAAATGTTAAGAAACAACACCGTATTTATATGCAAAAATGATACCAAAATATTGCAAGCTGTATCTTTGCTTATAGTAATAATTCTTATATTACTTAAAAATTAAATATGTGAAGTATGGTTACATATAATAATGAAGTACATAACCAATACCTTACTATATCATATATAAAAAACATATTTAATGATATGAATGATTCAACTAATAGTGTGAAGTATAATCACAATCTGCTTTTCTTTAAGTATTTTGACAACCATTCTCTTGTCATTCCCAGATGTTTAGCTGCTTTTGTAATATTATTGTACTTTTTTATTGCCTTTTTTACCTCTTTCATTTTTAAAATCTCGATTTTATTTTTTAAGTTATTTGCAATTATTTCATTATTATTAATGATTTTCTCTGGTAAATTTTCAATTCTTACTATATTATCATCAGAATTTTCCTTTTCCATTATAATAGATTCTAAAACCATTTCAAATTCTCTAATATTACCAGGCCAAGAGTAATATTTTAATAAATTTATAGCTCTATTAGACAATAATAGATTTTTAAATTTATGTTTTGTTAGAAAATATTCTATAAATTCATTAAAATATTCTAATCTATCACTTAATGGCGATAGAACAATCTCTATAAAGCTAATTCTATAATAGAGGTCCTTTCTGAAAAATTTCTTTTCAACAAGCATGTTTATATCATGATTAGTAGCACAAATAACTCTAAAATCTATTTTAATCTCCTTTCTTGCCCCAAGCCTCCAAACAGACTTATCTTCGATTACCCTCAATAGCTTAGTCTGTATACTAATTGGCATATCTCCAATCTCATCAATAAATAAAGTCCCCTTATCCGCTAACTCAAGAAGCCCCTTTTTACCTCCGGTATTAGAACCAGTAAATGATCCGGGTTCATATCCAAATAATTCCGATTCTATGAGATCTCTTGGAATCGCTGATGAATTGATTGGTATAAAAGGTCCTATTCTCCTGGAATCATTATGAATTGCTCTTGCTAACACTTCTTTTCCTACACCAGTTTCCCCTGTTATTAATATAGATTTATTACATCTTATTCCCATTGTCGCTTTTCGCTTATTCTCCTTGTCTATACCAGGTATATTATCAATAGAATAATGACAATAATTGGTTTTCATTTTAAAAGTATTGAATATATCCTCATTTTTTCTAAAACAAAGTATTGAATATGAATCATTAGGTATATTCTGTAAAATATAATGATCTCTTACATTATTACTTTCCCACAATATCTCTATGTTTTTACATTTTGTTTTCCATATTTCTTCAGGAGATAAATCACAAATAGAATTGATATTTTTACCAATAACATTATCAAGTTTTAATTCCTTCTTTGCTCCTTTTGTGTGATTTAAAATAATACCATTATTATCTATAATAACATCTCCACCGCCAGCAGTAATTCTATTAT
>CBDVEF010000373.1:0-1834 GCA_965372935.1 uncultured bacterium
GAGCTTCTAACACTCAACCGGTAATTGTGTTGAGATTTGAAGCTGTTAATGAAAACTCCCTTAAGGATATAGAGTCAATTGTATATAATAAATTAAAGGAATATCCATATATCAAGACATAAAATTTAACTAATTTCAAGGAGGGAATATGGGGAAAATTATAGTTGCTATTATTTTGTTTCCAACTTTTGTTTTTTGCCATAATAATCCAAATTCATCTAATATTGATGATATTTCAGACTATTTTATATCAAATGGAATTTGCTCTAATAATTTGACGGCAATAAAAGTCGGTTATACATCCTTCTATTCCATGAAAGAGATTCAAAAATTTAATCTGTCATATTTAAACTATTTGAGAGATTACTTGTATGGGGTGGATTTATCATTTTTTGGCGGTAGTTTATACAATGAAGAATTAATAAATGTATTATGTGTAAAGACCTATAATATTATATCGGTAGGATTAAGGATTAAAGGGGGATCAAGGAACATTAAATATATTTCGATGGAGTATTTATATAATTGTGATGTTTTTGCAAATACTAACAGAATGAATCAATTTAATATAGGTATTTATACGAATAATTTGGTAAATATGTTTAATAATAATTGTTTTACAATGGGAACAAATATATTATTCGATTATAAAAGCATTACATTATCAAGCAATCTCATATGGAAATCAACGGAGCAATTAAATATCAATTTAATGGTAACTAATAAATTGAATGATGTATTTAAATTGCGAACCGGTTTTAGTGTATTTCCACAAAAATTCTTTTTTGGCTTTGCTATTGAAGTCAATAGATATCTTATTGCAAACAATATAACATATGTACCAGAGCTTGGATTTACTGAGAATGTTAGCATAATATATAGATTTAATTATGGAGTTAGAGATATAAAGTATGATAGTGTTGTTAGATATAACCTCAATACAATTACATTTAAGGAATTACTAAATTTGAACATTGTTTCGGATATTGCGTGTGGTATAATTGATTACAGGTTAAATAATGGTGATATTATAGATATAAATGAACTTTTAAAAGTTAAAGGTATCGGAAAGGTATGGATAGAGAGGAATAAAAATATGTTTTATATAAATATAAAAAGGTATAATATTAACAAGGTGTCAAAAAATTTATTATTGAAAATCCCGGGAATACCTCTATATTTAAGAAAAAAAATTGTGAAATATCGAGCGATACATTATATTGATTCTATTGATAATCTTAATAATATAGAAGGTATTAATGATGAATATATTAGAATATTGAAACGATTTTTAAAATGTGAGGTATAAATGAGAGAAGATAAATTATATTCAAGAAGAATATATAAAGGAAAAATACTGACTCTATTTAAAGATAGTGTTGAAATGGAAAACGGTAGAAATACGACAAGAGAGATCGTTATACATAAAGATGCAGTATGTATTTTACCAGTTAAGGATGATAACTTAATATTGATCAAGCAGTTTAGATATCCTCTGGGCAATAATATAATTGAAATACCTGCGGGTATTATAGAAAAAAATGAAGATCCTTATTCAGCAGCAAGGAGGGAATTAAAGGAGGAAACAGGTTATGTCTCAAGTAATATGGAAAAGATTATTTCTTTCTATTCATCACCTGGATTCACTAATGAAAAATTACACCTTTTTATTGCAAGAGATATCATTCCGGGGGAACAGGAGTTGGATACTGATGAGGATATCGAACTTATTGAAATTTCATTAAATAAGAGTATTGATATGATAACAAGGGGGGTTATTTTTGTTCCGAAAACTATAATTGATTAAAATAATAAAAAGTTAATCATGGTACAT
>CBDVEF010000374.1:0-1832 GCA_965372935.1 uncultured bacterium
TAAGAAAAAGGAAATTTTATGCTTGACTTAACACAGTATGTGGTGGTTCTCTCCCCTCCCTTTTAAATCCTACTTGCTCTTCCTTTTACAAGCAATATGTATTCTTTCTTTTTATATTCAGGTAAAAAACTAATTTTTATAAAATCCAATGCTATATCCAACTGTCTATTGAATCTAATAAAAGTATTGGAAATCTGTTTAGTATTAATTCCAAGTGTTTTAGCAAATTCTATAAAATCTCTTTTTTTTAAATTTGATTTTTTACCATTAAGAGAAAGTGCCATTTCTTCCGGATCGGATTTCTCAGGAATAATTAATCGAGTAGATAAAAGATCATAGGCAGGTGCTAATTGAATCATATTATCCAGAGGATAGATTAATGAGAAATTCTTTAAATGCATATCGGCATTTCCTGTAAGAAATGAAAATAGCACAACTTCAAAGAATTTTATCTTATCAAAAAGGGGGTTAGAAGAATATTTAGCAATTATTTTTCCAACTTGTTCTAACGATCCGCTATATTTATTTTCAGTTAAACGACCACCTAATTGACACATATCTTCCATAAATAATTTATCACCTTTTTCTTGTCGATCAATTCGACGGGAGATATATGATAACTCCCCTGATTTTAAAGGGATGAGAGCATGAGGAACAGTCGGGATTTTAAATATGGTCGCAAGATGCATAGTAAGATCTTCATTTTCTGGCATATATGGAAATTTAGGAATAGGTGGTTTCAGAATATAATTACCCCATAATCCAACTATAGTAAAACGATTAGTCTCTGATCGTTGTTTGTTAAGATAAAGTGATAATTTAGTTTGTACTCCCGGTATTGAAATTTGACTTTTAATTACCTGTCCGGCAAGTTCATTTAATTTATCTATAGTATAGTTCAATTTTGGGGGCTTTTTCGAACCAAAGAATTTCCTGGAACATATAGGATGATATAATAACTCTGGATTATCCAGAGTATTATAACAAATTAGACACCGTTTCATTATTTATATCCTTCTTCAATCGGAATAACTGAAATAGCACCGATACAGTCTTTGCAACAGGCGAGTAATAATCCCATGCGATCACGCGGATTTAATTTCCATGTTTTTTGAGCAATATCCAATAGCCAACCCTCAGGAATTAATCCGTCAAAAAAAGGAAACATCGTTTTGCTTATAAATGGCTTTACTTGCAAAGGTAAAGATAGACTGACAGATTGTGCATTTTTATTTCCTATATATTCCGAGAAATATTTAAACTGATACCCCTCTTCTTCTTCAGATATTATACCCGCAGGAATATTATGGACAAGCACCTTTCCCTTACGATTCATTTTCTTTCTCTTTTGATTGAGGAACCGGAGCCATAATATGACCGAATAATTTCAAAACCTGATTAATTTTATCCAATCTAAGGGTTTCTTTTCCCTGTTCTATATCACGAATAAATCGTAATCCGACACCTGCTCGATTAGCTAATTCCCTCTGGGTTAATCCCAATACTTTACGTCGTTTTTTAACGAATTTCACTAATTGATTTTTCATAATTATACCTCTTAGGGTATAAGCATACCCTTTTAATGCATATTATACCATAACGGGTATAATGTCAAGAGTAGTTTTATATAATCGGACTTCAATTTATGTATTAGTGATTATCCCCCTCTCTTTTCTATTCCACTAAACCCTCTATTGTCATTCATGCCTTCCTTCTTTGTCATATCCTGCATCTCTCTTGTGTCATTCCCGTGAAAACAGGAATCTGCTTCCCATAATGGCAAAGCCATCTTGAATTTGTAATTGTAGGGGCGAATAATTATTCGCCCTAAT
>CBDVEF010000375.1:0-1811 GCA_965372935.1 uncultured bacterium
GCAGGGGGTTAGGTATAGGAAGAGGTATTATAGAAAAAACTGTTTATGTATGACTAACACTCTACCAGGGGACACAGGAATCATTAAATAGAACCGTTGCAATAAAAGAACTCCATTCTTTTTTATACGATGATTCGACATTCATTGAAAGATTTAAAAGGGAGGCATTAACCTTATCAAAGCTTGAACATCCGAACATTGTACGCATATACGAATTCATTGAAGATAAAAAAACAATTTATATAATTATGGAATTTGTAGAAGGTATAGACCTAAAAATAGTTATAAATAAGATCAAACAAAAGATGCCTGCTCAATTGGCAATGATGTTTATTTACTATATCTTAAAAGGATTGGGATACGCACATGATAAGGGAATCATTCACAGAGATATCAAACCGGGAAATATACTTGTTTCCAGAAACGGAGAGGTAAAACTCGTCGATTTTGGACTTGCACATTCGGAAGATGCGGGGAACCTAACAATGACGGGCACTCTTATGGGAACACCTGCCTATATGTCTCCTGAACAGGCAAGAGGTGAAACGGCAGACAACCAAAGTGATATTTTTTCTACAGGAATCATGTTTTATGAATTATTGGCAGGAAAAAAACCTTATCCGAATGAAAAGAACTATATGTCAATAATATCAAAGATACTGTCGGATAAGCCATTGCCAATTCCGCAATTAGAACCATCTTTGGATAAGGATATCATAAAAATATACACCGAAATGGTTGAAAAGGATAAGGGAAAAAGATATAAAAATTGTAATGATATAATCTCTGATATTGAAGAATATTTTGCAAAGTATGGCATTAGACCGTCCGAACAACTGTTAAAAAAATATTTAATATCCCCGTCCGATTTTTTTATTGAATATAAGAAGAAACAAATAGAAAAAGAACTTAATGCAGGAAAGGAAAAATTTGAAGAGGGACGAGAAGGGTATTCTTATGCACTCACTCATTTCAAAAATGTTCTTTTATGGGATACTGAAAATGCTAAAGCAAAGGGGTATATTGATAAGATCAATGCCGAACTTTCAAAGGGTAAGATATCCCTGTTCCCAATTATTTTGATCGCATTAGCGGTTGTAACGGTAATACTTTATTTCACTGTTTTCAGAGTAACAACAACCCTTTCCATCGATTCCAACCCGAACGGGGCTATTGTTGTTTTTGACGGCAGTAAATTAGAAAAGGTAACCCCACTTTCTATCAATGTCAAATCAGGCACACACAGTTTGACGCTCTCAAAAAAATTCTATGAAGATAAAAATATTGGTATTGAAATAGAAAAAGGTGAGAAAAAAACACTTTCCTATGATCTTGTTAGATGGAATTACCAATTGGCAACCCTTAGTATTTCTCCAAAGGATGCATTTATATCTATCGATGGAGAAAAAACAGATGGCAAAGAAATTAAACTTCCAATAGGAAATCACAAAATCCTGGTCCAAAAAGAGGGGTTTTCAACTTATAAAGAAAATATTCAGATCTTCGAAGGAGGAACAAAATCCTATAATATAGCCTTAAAAAAGATTGAAGGCAAATTTACGGTTGACAGCGTTCCGTCTAATGCTACAATCTATATTGATAATAAGAATGTGGGTAAAACTCCCATTGATATTAAACTAAAATTCGGTGAGCACAATATCAGATTGGCTTTGAACGGATACAATACTTTGGAAAACCGGATCACATTTTTAGCCGGCGAAGATAAACTGGTGCTTGAGCTTTCAAAAAGAGTAATTAAGTATGGAACATGTTACTTCCCTATAAAGGGCGGATTTGGAACAGTTTATATA
>CBDVEF010000376.1:0-1779 GCA_965372935.1 uncultured bacterium
TATTGCCCAATTCCTACTTGTACTTATTTTTCTTGATTCAATATTAAGAAATTCATTTGCAGGAATCTCAGAGGGCATAATTATTTCATTATTATATGCTAAAAGCATTGCAGGCCAAACAATAGCATGAAATACAATGTTATCTTTTCCTATAAAATGAATTAGCTTTGTATCCTTTCCAAACCAATATTTCTTCCATAATTCAGGTTTGCCAACCTTATTTGACCATTCAATTGTTGATGATATGTAACCAATAGGCGCATCAAACCATACATATAATACCTTCCCTTTCGTATCCTCTAAAGGTACGGGAACACCCCATTTCATATCTCTTGTAATTGCTCTTGATTTTAATCCCTCTTTAAACCATCCTTTTGCAAAACTTTTCACATTGGATTTCCATGTTGTTTTACTTTCGAGCCAGTTCTCTAACTGCTTCTGCATTTTATCAAGACGGAAATACCAATGAAATGTCTTTTTAATCTTAGGTGTTGTTCCGCATATTTTGCATTTTGCATTTATTAATTGCGTAGGTTCTATCCATTTACCACAGGATTCGCATTGATCACCTCTGGCATTTTCACTGTGACAATACGGACATTCTCCCTCAACATATCTGTCTGCAAGGAATCTTTCACATTTAGGGCAATATAATTGTTGTCCTTCCATTTTTTCAATCAGGTTTTTTTTATGAATTTTAAGGAAAAATTCCTTTGCCATCCTGTGATGCAACGGTAATGATGTTCTTGAAAAATTATCAAAATCTATGTATATTTTTTTGAAATCCTCATATATTTCCTTATGATACTTATCTACAATATCTTTAGGAGAAACTCCTAATTGCTCAGCTTTGATTGTTATAGGTATACCATGTTCATCTGTCCCGCTTATATGTATAACATCATTACCTTTTAATCTATTGTATTTTGTGTATATATCAGCAGGGAGATAAGCTCCAGCTAAATGCCCGATATGTAGTGGTCCGTTTGCATAAATCAGAGCACTTGTTACTAATATCCTATTCATTCCGTTCTCCTGCCAGGAAATATATTCCATTTACTTTTTCTATTTAATTTTGCATATTCTGCAAGTGAAATTTTATAAATATTCCCATCTGTATTTTTTACAGTTATCATCCTATTAAAGATTTCTTTCGATAAGACTGTTGCTTTTCCTTTCTCCGTTAGAATAATTTCTTCAATATTCGGAAATGCAATATTCATCTCTTTGTAGAATTTATGCTCATAAGAGAGACAGCACATTAACCTACCGCAAGCACCGGATAGTTTCTGAGGATTAAGATTAACCTGTTGATCCTTTGCGATTTGAAGTGTAATAGGTTCAAAGTCTTTTAAAAATGTAATACAACAGAAAGGTCTACCACAAGGTCCAATTCCACCCAATCTCTTTGCATAATCCCTTACACCTATTTGTCTTAATTCGATTCTTATTTTAAATATAGTTGCTAAATCCTTTACAAGATTGCGAAAATCAATTCTATTATCAGCAGTAAAAAAGAATTTTATTCGTTTTCTGTCAAATTCAAGTTCGGTGTCCACACCTTTCATCGGGAGGTTGTGTTCCTTAATTTTTTCCTTAAATATTACGAAAGCATCCTTTTCTCTGGATTTGTTTTCATACATTTTTTGTAAATCATCATTCTCGGCAATTTTTATTATTTCAATTGTTTTATATTTCTCGTTTTTCGAATCAGTGTATATATCTATAATTTTGCCAATTTCTGTTGATTTATCCAATTTAAATACAATATAATGTCCT
>CBDVEF010000377.1:0-1757 GCA_965372935.1 uncultured bacterium
CCTCACAATTGTTAAATCCTCCTCTCTCATCATTACTTTGCATTAACAAGCAAATATGGAAACATTAATTTTAAAGAACAATTATATTACTTTTCATATTATCATTAATTTAATGATAATATAATAGCTGAAGAATAATTGTCAAGTACACTTATATTTTATAATCTCCTTTAACAATACGATTTTTAATCACGCCTGTTTTATAATAACCACTCAGGTTGTTAAGAGCAAATTGCATTGATTTTTCCTTGTAATTCTCACATAGAGCGGCAGAATGTGCCGTGCAAATACAATTTTTAAGATTATGAAATGCAAAATCCTGTTTAAACCGATTGTCGCTATCACCAGGGTAATGCCACCATACATCAAGACAGGCAGTGACATCGTTTCTTTTATTTAAAAATTCGTATAGATCTTTCTCTACAATTATCTTTCCTCTTGCCACATTTACTAATACGGAATTATTCTTCAAATGTCTCAAAATATCTTTATTAATTATCCCTCTTGTATAAATTGTCAGTGGTAGTGTTATTACTATATAGTCGGAATCAATAAATATTTTATCCAGATCATTAAGTGTTCCAGTAAAGTATAGGTCATGCTTTTCCTCTTCTCTCCAATTTCTTTTGATTGCCATAACATTTACACCAAACGGTTTTATAATCCTATAAAATGCTTTACCTATATTTCCATATCCTAATATCCCCACAGTTTTGTTAAAAAGTGTCCTGTTTAATGTCCCCTGATTGAATATACCATTTTTTATCTCCTTATGCTGATTTTTAAGATTTTTAATGACTGCAAGTAATAATGCCAGTGCATGTTCTGCAACACAATCAGACATTGCGCTACTTGCTGTTATAATTTCAACATCCTTATTAAATAACCATTTTGGCAGATGGTTTACGCCGGCAAAAATGGTATGTACAAATTTGATGTTTGTAAATTTATTAAAGTATTTTTCATCAATCATTTTGTTCCACTGAAAACAAATAATACATTCAACCATTTCCGGATGAAAATTATCAAGAAATACAATCTTCAATGGTATATCAAAATGTTCTTCGATTTTTTCATACACCCCTTTGTCACGATTTATTGATATTAGCAATTCTCTCTGCATATTTTACTCCATAGAACAAAAAGTATTACCGTTTCGGCAAAAGCATTTATCGCTTCATCCTTACTAAATATGGCTCTTTTATACTTACATATAGAAAAAATCGGGTATTTTTTCATTCCTATTTCACTATAGCCACAGATAATTACAGGTAATTTTCCATTTTCTTCTGTTATTTTAACAATATTACCCACCGTTTTTCCCATAAAACTTTGATTGTCAACCTTTCCTTCACCTGTAACTATAATATCAGATTCCGATATCTTTTTTTTCAAATCTACAATTGCAGATATAAAATCAAAACCACTAACTATTTCTGTTTTAAAATAGGGGATAAGTGATGCTATAACTCCACCTCCGGCACCTGTTCCCTCTCTATTTACATTGATACTGAATATTTTAAATATTTGATCCCTCAGCTTTGACATCCTTCTCTCAAGTAATATAACATCTTTTTCCTTAGCTCCTTTCTGAGGAGCATAGATATGGGAAGCACCCATGGAACCTAATAGTATATTATATACATCGACAGCAATTGTTATTTTAATATCCTTATACTTTAATTCTTCGGGGAATTTATAATTATTTTTCAAACTATTTTCTCTACTCCGATCATATATCACATCTATAATACCTG
>CBDVEF010000378.1:0-1744 GCA_965372935.1 uncultured bacterium
TTCAGCCAATGCATACGAAGAACTAAATCTATATTTTGTATCAACGCCATCAATACCATAACCTTTTAAAATTTCTACCCCAATATTATCTACTGTAAATCCAAATCTCAGATCTTTAATTCTATAGTTAATATTTATTCCCCCTGCTATAAACATATTTGCCATTGTATCAATACTTGTATATCCTATTTTGGAATTAATACCTATATCCAAGGATTTTATAATTGAACGGGCATATAAAATATTTAAAAGTAATGCTTGCGGAGCAAAGTAATACATCACATTGCCATACTCGTCTGTTGCCGTAAGTCTTCCATAATTGCAATAACTAAAATTCGCTCCTACTGTACCGATCCCTTGCAGCCCTTGAAAATACTCGAAACTACCGATATTAATTGATTGCACATACTTTAGAAATGATATATTAACTCTTTTACCTGAATAATCTGCTAACGCCGCATTGTTTGCAGTAATGCTATTTGAACTCCCAAACAATGCTCCCGCCTCTCCGCCAACAGCCATCTGTGCAGCAGATATAGGAATATTTAAAAGATCATAAGGAAATAATACAATAGGCAATGATAAGACTATGATAAGTGTTAAAAATATATTTTTATTCATAAAGTCCTCCTAAGTGTAAATAACAAAAATATGCCTAAATGTCAAGGTATAAAGGGGTTTATAAGGTAGATATGTATGGCATACTAAACAGCTTAAGAAGAGAGGAAAGAATTAAATCTATTCCTCTCTTTTTAATTTATTCCTGCCTCCCTTCTTGTGTCATTTTTGCATCCCTCTTTGTCTTTCTGAAAGGGTAAAATTATTTCCCCTTAGTTAAATTAGCTTTTAATTCGTGAAATAAAGCTAAAATTTATCCCCTTCTCTCCCCTTCGTGTAATTCGCTGATATTCTCTTTCCCTTTTCGGCTGATGTCTGACGTCTGATGTCTGATGTCTGATGTCCATTTTTTCTTTATTCGTGTAATTCGTGGTTATTTCTTCCCCTTCTCGGCTGGTGTCTGATGTCTGATGTCTGATGTCTATTATCTTTTATTCGTGAATTCGTGGTTATTCCCTCTCGCCCCATTTTGTGCAATTCGCTTTCAATTCGTGAAATAAAGGTTAAAGATTATTCTCTTCTCTTAGTGAAATTCGTTATAAATTCGTGAATTCGTGGTTGATCTCCCCCTCTCTCCCTTTCCATGCTTATATTTCTCTTTCAGTGGTTATTCGTGGCTATTCCCTCTCCGTGGTTGCATTCCCATTCATATAATCACTCCTGCCTATTTGCTTTTTTCCTCTCTTTGATTTATAATGAAATTTAATAATGTGATAGTATTTTAAAATAGGAAGTAATATGAGTAAATTCACAGATCTTTTAGCAACAAACTATAGAAATTGGAGAGCTATTTCTATTGCCATAGCTTTATTGATAATAGCATTATGGGCTATAAATCAAAAAAGATCACTCAATTTAATAGGTACCACATATGAAATTGGAGTTGTAAAAAGCGTAAAAAAATATACTTTACAAGGCACGAGTACTAAATATGTTAAAAGTGGTGGGATAACTATTTATAAAGGTAAATTATTACTAAGTAATAATACAGGAATAGAATTACAACTTGTTCCTCCTATACCGAATATAGGGGATAGCATACCTCTTATTGTAGAACATTTTAGCAATGGAAAGAAGTTTTATTACATAGATATAGAGAAATGGCAAATATACGGTCCATAATCAA
>CBDVEF010000379.1:0-1741 GCA_965372935.1 uncultured bacterium
CATCCTGAATTTATTTCAGGATCTAAATATCTATGAATATTTTCTAATTTTAATTTAACCCTAAACCTATCATTATCATTGTCATTGCGAGGAGTGAAACGGCGAAGCAATCTACATTTAATTTTGTGGGATTGCTTCACTTCGTTCGCAATGACATTCCCAATTTCTCACTTGTGACTTGCAACTTGTAACTTATTATCTCTTCCCTTCGTGCAATTCGCTTTCAATTCGTGAAATAAAGTTGTAAATTATCCCCTTCCCCTTCGTGTAATTCGTTGATATTCTCTTTCCCTTTTCGGCTGGTGTCTGATGTCTGGTGTCTGACATCTATTACTATTTATTCGTGAATTCGTGGTGGATCTCTCCCTCCTATAATAAAGTATTTGAAGACCTGCACCCCTTATTTTTTTATTTTACAATTACAATATTATATGATATAATCATATCAGAAAATTGGAATGAAGGAGTAAATCATTGAAATTTATTCATATTTCTGACATTCATTTTGGTTCAAAAAGCAGTATTGAAAATTCACTTATAATCAATAATTTTAAAGCAATTCAGGATTACGCCTTGAAAAATAAAATAAATCATATATTAATTTCAGGTGATATTGTTGAAAAGGAGATGGTTGATATATCTGTAAGGGGTCTTTTTGATAATAAAAGCATAAATTATTATATCATACCCGGAAATCATGACTGTCCATTAGGACCAATTCTCTTGCCACTTAAAAATGTTCATCTATTTCTGGATTCTCCCTTTTCTAAAGAAAGCATCAATGAACAATTGAGGATTTATGGTGTCCCATATACTGACAAATACAGCGCTTCTGAAATATTTAATTCCATTACAGATGACATAAATATTAGCAATATAAAAAAAGTTATAATAATTGTTCATGGTTCCACTATAGGTAAACATTTTGGCATTATTGATTTAGACAGAGAAAAAGTTAAACATTTTCCGATATTCTATGAAGATATTGCGAATCTAATAAGTACGAATATCTCTATTTATCTTGGGATTGGGCATTATCATAGTAATTTCCAAACAGGAATATTCAACAATCTATTATGGTGCATCCCGGGAAGCATATATCCACTTTCAATAAAAGAGACTGAATCTCGAATGATATCAATATATGATACAGATACTCATTCATTATCATCTTTTGCAATAAAAGATATTACTAACTTAACAAAGTCAGAATATCTTATAAATTCATTTAGTATTGCCGGATTAAAGAATGAAATTTCAGAAAAGACAGATAAGCTAAATGCTTTTACAAAACATTACATCTCTATTAACGGGTATACTGATGATATAAAACAATTAGATACTCTAATTAAGGAAATTGATATTAAATGGAACATAAATCATAAACTCCCAATTATATGGATTAAAGATATTAAAGCTACGAAATCGATTGCCCCTGAACTACAAATTATTATCAATCATATTACCAGCAAAGGAGAACAGAATAATATCCCTGGAAATGTTATTAACAAATCTATACAATTAGCAATAAAGGGCTATTTAATGAGTAAAGAATGAATTATAAGATCAATAATATAAATATTAAGCATTTTGGCATATTAAAAGATATGTCATTTAAGCCAGGGATATTCAATATTATTCTTGGTAATAATGAATCCGGAAAAACTACACTACTGGATTCAATCATATATTCACTTTTTAAATTTAAGGGACAAATTATAGATATGCGAGAATATAAATA
>CBDVEF010000380.1:0-1699 GCA_965372935.1 uncultured bacterium
AATTTACATATTATGAAAAGAAAAAAAAATTCATTAATTGGTTTAAAGAAAAATCGTTTAACAAAAGTAGGGGAAGAATTTTGGATTATGAGCAAAATCTATTGGATAAGGAAAATATAATTATTAGATTGGCTGAAGGTTCAATAGGAGGCAAAGGAAGGGGGGTAGCGTTTCTGAATGCACTATTTAGTACTCTTGAAATGGAAAAGGCATTTCCGGGGGTAGATATTAAGGTTCCTAAAACATCAATTATAGGAACGGATGAGTATGATTACTTTATTAAATATAATGGATTAAGGGATGTAGAATATGAGAAAAGCGATAAAGATGCAAAAGAACGGTTTCTTAACGGAGATTTTTCGGCTATTCTCCAGCAGAGATTGAAAGAGTTTGTAGATAAGGTTAAATATCCTATAGCTATTAGATCTTCGGGATTGTTAGAAGATTCCAAATCAAGACCTTTTGCAGGTATATATCATACATATATGCTTGCCAATAGTGATCAGGATGATAATGTAAGATTAAAACAACTTATGAGTGTGATAAAATTGGTATATGCTTCAATATTCCTGAAAAATTCAAAGAATTACATCGAAAATATCAACTACACAGTAAAAGATGAGAAAATGGCAGTTGTGATTCAGGAAATAATTGGGAAAAAACATGATAAATATTTTTACCCGCAGTTTTCAGGTGTTGCCGGTTCTTATAATTTTTATCCAACCTCATATATTAAACATGACGATGGTTTTGCTTCCATTGCTTTAGGGGTGGGGAAATATATAGTTGAGGGGAATAAAAGTTTTAGGTTTTGTCCGAAGTATCCAAAACTTGACATACTTCCTCCTGAAGAATTATATAAAGTATCTCAAACATCATTTTATGCTCTTAAACTTGATGATTGTAATTTTGACCTCCTGGTTAATGATGATGTTACTTTAGTAGAATTGGATATTAAAGAAGCAGAAGTACATAAAACATTAGATAATATTGTATCTGTCTGGGATATTCAGAATAACAGAATTGTTAGCGGAAAATCCTTGAATGGACCAAAGATTGTCAATTTCGCTGATATACTTAAATACAACTATTTCCCATTAGCAGACATTTTACAACATATACTTTCAATAGGAGAAACTGCAATGGGTGTTCCTGTCGAGATTGAATTTGCAGTCGATCTTAACAATTATTCGAAAAAGAAACCCGAATTTTATATATTACAGATAAGACCTCTTGCGGGGAGTGGAAAGAGAGTAAGTATTGATAAGAAACAATTGAATATGGAAGAACTTATAGTTTATACAGAAGAAAGTCTTGGCAATGGAATAATTGATAATATAAATGATATTATTTTTATCAATCCCGAAACATTTGATAATACTAAAACAATTGAAATCAAAGATGAATTAAATGAATTTAATAAAATTATGAAAACTCGAAAGAGAAATTATATATTAATCGGACCGGGAAGGTGGGGCACACGGGATAGGTTTATTGGAATTCCTGCGAATTGGGAAGATATTAGTAATGCACGAGTTATTGTTGAAACGGAATTATCTAATTTCCCTTTGGATTCTTCTCAAGGCACACATTTTTTTCATAATGTTGTTACAATGAATATAGGATATATAACAATATCAAAATCTCATAATGCCTTTATCAATTGGGATTGGTTAATAAAACAAAAAATAGTAGAAAA
>CBDVEF010000381.1:0-1684 GCA_965372935.1 uncultured bacterium
AAATCCCCATTTATCCCTGTAATTGTAAAATTATTATACTCTGGAAAATCACTGCTTTCGCAGGAATGACATAAGAAGGGAGGGGGGAAATGGAGATCAAATGAGAATTCACAAAATAGTAACAAGTTGAAAGTTATAAGTTACAAGTAAGAAAGAGAAAAAAAATAATCACAATAACCTCTAATTCTCTCCCATCGAGGGCGAGGAAGGAAACCACGGAAAGAAAGAAAAAATGATTTGCCCAATATTCTTAAATTATATGCAATATTTTGCACACTGTGCAAAATATTGCATATAATTTAGCTTTCTCATTGAATTATTTTTTGAAATAGATTAAAATTAGAATTAATTGAAACTGGCATACTAATTGCATATATAGAGATACGGAGGTAGATATGAATAAATTAAAGGAGGATGGTTTCACGATTATAGAACTTCTCGTTATTATAGTAATGATAGGTGTTATTACAGCAATTATGTTTGGTGCTAACCCATTATTGAATATTAAAAAGTTCAGTAAAAACGATTCGATATCAAAGATAAAAACCGTAATGAATACTGCCGAGATGAAAGCAATTTATGCTCATAAAAATGCAAAGGTAATATTTAGTGATTCTCTCGCATTGATATATATCGGTGGTGTACTTGACAAAACGGTTAATATGAAAAGCCCGGACAATACTCCCATGATAACTACCAAATGCTCTTTGTATATTGCATCAAAGGGTGAATATAATGATTATGGAGACAGTATAATAGTGAGCACAAGAAAAGGGAATGTAATATTGGGTATAACAATTTTAGGAGAGGTGTATGAAAAATGAAAAGAAACGGATTTACTCTAATTGAGATTCTGGTAACTGTTGTTATTTTTTCATTTGCTTCACTCGCAATTATAATGATGATAAGCTCTACGATGCATCAGAATGTGAAGGCAAACGAATTGAAAAACAAAACACTTCTTATGGGCACAACGATGGAATATTTGGAAAAAACATCACAGGTAACATATTTAGACAATTCGATGGGATATGATTCTATGATTGATGATTTTATAAATCATGGAACTGGAGTTATTATATATGCTGAAAGTTTAAGCCCAATAAATTATGTCATAGGAAGGATAGATTCGGTTTTTCCGAATGTAACAGATGCAAACAATTATATTAATTTTAGTATTGTCTATTATTACACTAACGGAGATTCATCAAAAATGACATATAAAATATCAAAATATAAATAGGAAGGTTTATATGAGAAAAGGAATGACGATTATTGAACTTGTAGTTGTTATTGTAGTTCTCTCGATTGTAATGCTCTTTGTTACTAACTTTATGATATTTCAGAATAAAAACATTACAGAGGAGAAAGCCAAGGTGGAGACCAATAAGCTGATTGCTAAATCATACGACTATCTTACGGCAAGTTTAAGAGAGATTGGATACTGCAAGAACGCATCTGCAGGAGGTTTTGGTATCGTTGATGGAGTAATAGGGGCTTCAATAATAAAACCAGATTCTATCCATTTATCATACACAACCGATCAAGATGAAAGTGGCTCGGTGACGGATGGTGACACGATTATTATCTATATTTCCAATGATACATTATTTAAATATCAAAATAATGTTAATTCAATTCTTGTAACAGGATTAGACAGTCTTAAGCTTTTATATCGTTATGA
>CBDVEF010000382.1:0-1597 GCA_965372935.1 uncultured bacterium
TTATATAAATGATAAGATGATTTTATTATCTGCTTGACACAGTACATTGCGAGGAATGAAACGACGAAGCAATCTGCATTTACTCTTGTGGGATTGCTTCACTTTGTTCGCAATGACATTCTTTTTTCCTCGCCCTTGATGGGAGAGGACTAAGGTGAGGATGATAATAAGTATTTAAGTAGGAAGTGAGAAGTAGGAAGTAGGAAGTTTAAAGATGAAAATCGAAAAACGGGAATGTACAATAGGGGCAGATCACATTATCTGCCATAATCTGTAAATTTGTAAATTATTCTCTTCCCCTTCGTGAAATTCGTGGTTGATTCTCCTCTCCTTGGTTATTTCTTTCATGTAATTAAAGGTAAAAAATATCTCTTCTCATTAGTGTAATTCGTAGTTATTTTTTTCTTTCCCTTTTCGGCTGACGTCTGATGTCTGGCGTCTATTATCTTTTATTCGTGAATTAGTAGTGGTTCTCCCTCCCGTCTTTTCCCTTTCATGATGAGTTTGAGAAAGTAGACACTGACCCCATTTTTTCTTTATATCTTGACATAATATAACAATATGTTATATATATTATATAAGGAGGTTCTTATGAAGAAAGAAAATGCTTTAAAATATACAATTGGAAAAAATATAAAATTATTTAGAGAAATGAACAATTTCACACAGAAAGAAGTTGCAAATTTTATAGACATTACACAGGAAGAAATGAGCTATATTGAAAATAGCAAAAGAGAAATTAGAATTGCTGTTTTGGACCGTTTATCTAATTTGTTTAGTATTCCAATCAAATATTTTTTAATGGAGAATGTAACAGATCAACCGGATTCAATAATGTCATTTCGATCCGATACATTAGATAAAGACACTCTTAATGCTATTAGCTTGATTAATAAATTTGCAAGCAATTATATAAACTTAAAGAAAATTATAGATGAACAAAATTAGAAGTCAAGCACGCAATTTACGCAAACGATTGTATTTATCTAACCATTCACCAATTAATTTTGCATCGATTAGAGAGATACTTGATTTTAATTTGATTTTCAAACCCTTTGCAAGAAACAGTTTCTCAGGAATAGCTTTAAAGAAAAATGAATATAATTTCATCATTATCAATAGTTCAAAATCTCTCGGGCATCAGAATTTTACGCTTGGACATGAATTATACCATATATATATACAGAATAAATTTACAGCTTCTGTATGTAATACAGGTAATTTTGCTAATAATACTGATGAAAATGAGAAAAAGGCTGACTATTTTTCGATTACCTTCCTTCTCCCTAATGAAGGTATTGAGAAATATATAGAAAATAAATCAGTATTTAATAATATTGATACCATATCTTTACCTGAAATTATTCGATTGGAAAATATCTTTGGTATAAGTCATTATGCAGCACTTATAAAGTTAAAAGAAATGAACTTGATCTCCATGAGTCGTTTTAATATTCTAAAGAAAAATATAATAAATAAATGCAATGAATCAGGATATGATACATCATTGTATTTCCCTACAAACAAAAATACAATTTTCAGTAATTATACATCATTAATAGAAAAAGCATTTATCGATGAAAAAATATCTATAGGT
>CBDVEF010000383.1:0-1575 GCA_965372935.1 uncultured bacterium
TATAATTTGTTGCATCTATAGTTTTGTCAGATTTATCTATACTGATTTTATTTGAAATATTTATGATTTTATCATCTTTAATTAATATATCACCTGAAAAGGGAGTGCTCTCATAGGATTTTATAATTTTTGCATTTTTAATAAGAATTTTCATAAGAATAAAATAGTTTAAAAAAATAATTTTTCAATTATATTATTAATGGGGGGGGCGATATGTAACATATGAAGAGGGGAATCGCCACGAATTCACGAATAAAAGATAATGGACGCCAGACACCAGACATCAGACACCAGCCGAAAAGGGAAAGAAAGAACAACGAATTTCACTAAGAGAGGAGAATATTTTATTGCTTTAACTTCACTAATTAGGGCGAATAATTATTCGCCCCTACAATTACAAATTCAGGATGACTTTGCAAATGCCGGAATAGATTCCTGCTTTCGCAGTAATGACACAGGGGGGATGCAGGAATAATTAAAACAGAGAGAGAATGGATTAAACCCTCTCCCATCAAGGGCGAGGAAGTAATTATATATTCATCCCTTTACAAATATCTATATATTATTTATAAACAATGTAAGAAGGATCGATATAATCATAATGGAATTATAGATGCAAAAAATAAATAATATGCTTGCCAACGAAGAGATATGGAAACTCCTGATTAAATTATCTGCTCCGGCTATGATTGCTATGATGGTACAATCTCTCTATAATGTTGTAGATACGATATTTATAGGCAGATATGTTGGTATTAATGGAATTGCAGCTATTGCAATTGCTTTTCCCATACAAATGATAATAATGGCGTTTTCATTTACAGTGGGAATAGGTAGTGCTTCTATCATATCCAGGAGTTGGGGAGCCAATGATTTAGATACGGCCGAATATACATTGGGTAATTCATTTACTATTGGTGTAATACTCAGTTTAATAATATCAGTTATAGGAATAATATTTACTCCTCTTATTTTAACATCTTTTGGTGCTTCAAGCAAAGTATTACCATATTCGGTAGCATATTTAAGAATTATTCTGGCAGGAACTATATTTACTGTGTTTTTGATATCAACTAATAATGTTATACGAGCTGAAGGTAATGCAAAAATGGCAATGATAGTAATGTTAACTTCGGCAATTATAAATATAATACTTGACCCTATATTTATATTTGTTTTACATATGGGAATTAGAGGTGCTGCGATAGCTACCGTTATTGCAAAATTTACAGGGGTCGGTATTCAATTATATTATTTCCTATTCGGAAACAGTGCTATAAGATTTCATATAAAAAAAATGGCACTAAGAAAAAGGATTGTTATTGATATTTTTGCTGTCGGTTCGTCAGCATTTATAAGACAGATTGTAGGAAGTGTAATGATCGTAATATTAAACAAACTCCTTTTATACTATGGAGGAGATATTGCAATTGCTGCTTATGGAGTAATCCATAGGATACTGATGTTATCATTCATGCCAATGTTTGGGATTGCTCAAGGTCTTCAACCTATTATAGGATTTAATTATGGTGCAAAGAATATAAAAAGAGTCATTGAATCGATTAGAATATCTGT
>CBDVEF010000384.1:0-1545 GCA_965372935.1 uncultured bacterium
CTCCTGTTAATAGTAAATTTAATTCACTTAAAAATGTAGTTTTTAAACTTGAATAATTTACTCTTTTTAATATCTTACCATTTTTAAATAAAATACCTTCACTCTTGTCCATTGCTATTCCGATATCTGCGTGCTTTGCTTCTCCAGGTCCATTGACAATACAACCCATAACAGCAATTGTTATAGGTATATCTATATCAATATCTTTTATCATTTCCTTAATCTCTCCCACCAGTTTTTCAATATTTATTTGAGTCCTGGAACAGGTAGGGCAGGAGATGATTCTTGCTCCCTTATATGTAGAGGAAACATTTTTTAGAATTTCTTTTGCGATATTTACCTCTTCCAATACATCTCCTGTAATAGAAACACGCAAAGTATCTCCTATCCCATTTAATAAGAGATAGCCAAGACCAATTGATGATCTTATACTACTTTCAAATAGAGGACCTGCTTCTGTGATGCCAATATGGATAGGATAATCGGTTTTTTCACTTATAATAAAATTGGCGAGTATATTTGTTGATATATTCGAAGATTTAATTGATAAAATGGTATTGAAAAAATTATTATCTTCAAACAGTTTTATATAATCAAGCATATTCTCGGATAACGCTTTTGCGGTAGGACCTCCATATCTGTTTTCATATTCGATTTTTAAAGACCCGCCATTGATCCCGATTCTTATTGGTATATTATAATCATTTGCAACTTTTATCACCTCTATTATCTTTTTTGAATCTCCTATATTTCCCGGATTGATTCTTATTTTATCAGCACCTTTTTTTATACTTTCAATAGCAAGTTTATAATCAAAGTGAATATCAGCCACAAGGGGGATTTTTGTGCTATTTTTAATCATCGGAATCCACTCAGCTGTTTCAATATCGGGAATTGCAATCCTTATTATCTCACAACCTGCTTTTATAAGCGTATGAATTTGCTTAATAGTATCATTTAGTGTATGAGTATTACACATAGATTGAATTGCTATAGGATAGTTCCCACCAATAATTAAGCTTCCAATCTTTATAGTTCTAGATTGTCTTCTTGTATTAAAGTCCATATATAAATATATTATATTGATTGCAATATGTCAATAATTTTTTTTATTGCAAAACGGTAAATTTTTCCATATCTATTTAATCTTTTATAAAATTTGGCATATATAATAGATAATCAGACACCAGACATCAGACACCAGCCGAGAAGGGAAAGAAAGAAATAACAACGAATTACACAAAAGGGGAAGAAAATAATATTTTACCTTTTCAGAAAGACAAAGAGGGAGATATAAAACACGAATTACACTAAGAGAGGGGAAATAAATTTTATCTTTAATTACATGAAAGAAATAACAAGGATAGGATAATTAAACACGAATTACACGAAGAGAAGAGAATAATTTACAACTTTATTTCACGAATTAGGGAAAATTACACTAAGAGAAAAATATTAACTTTCCCTCCACAGGTGGGAGGGAATAGAAAGGAGGGGGATATAGCCTCGAATTTCTCTAATTAGGGCGAATAATTATTCGCCCCT
>CBDVEF010000385.1:0-1533 GCA_965372935.1 uncultured bacterium
ATTGTTCAACCTCTTCTTGCCGCTTCTTATGGAGATACAATTCAAACGGAATATGTTTATGATGTGCTTAACAGTTTTGGGGGGAGTTTTGATAAATTTGATATATACAGAGCAAATATTGGATGGTATATAGGTAATAATTTACTTGTAAAGATTGGAAGACAGAATATGCTTTCAGGTTATGGTTATGCCTGGAATCCATCAAATCTTATCAATCCCGTAAAAAACCCATTTATTCCGTATCTTGAAATTAAAGGAGTGGATGCACTTTCATTTAAGTACTATTATGGAAATCTTATTAGTGTTAGTGTTACATCTATTTATAGACCTCTGTTGATAGAAGAGGGCATTGATTTTAGATATATCCAGTATAGTTCTTGTATAAAATTATCAATCCCTGAATTTGAAATATATGTAAATGGTTTCTACGACTATGATAAAAACAGGGGAGAGGATTCATATGTACCTGCGATTGGATCAGGAACAAAGATTGATATCGCAGGAGTAGGTATATATGGAGAGGGAGCATTACTTATAGGGAGCAGGAATATCTATCCATCGTTTCAAACAGTAGATTCCTTATATATTCCTGTACTTCTCAAGAAGACAGATGAAATTCTTTATTCATTTCTCATTGGGGCTGAATATACATTTGGTTCCGGATTTATGACAACGATGGAATATTATTACAATGGGGAGGGATATGGCAAAGAAGACAGAGAGAATTTTAAAAACGGGCTTGATTATTATAATGGATTTAGGGGATTTGTTCCGTCAGATTACATTATTTCATATAAACCAGGTTCTTTTGCAAAACAGTATATATTTGTAAATCTCTTTTATCCATTATATGATTTTAACTTGAGTTTTAATTTCTCTTCGATATATTCTCTCGATTCATATGGTTTAAATCTTATTCCTTCTGTTGTTTTTGAACCATTTGGTTGTTTTGCAATAACCTTCAGGTATCTGAGTCTTTTAAGCTTACAATCAGGCGAATATAATGAAGCTTTTTTCTCCCCGGTAAAAAATATTGTACAGATTGAATTTAAATATAATTTTTAATCTGGCACTTGATATAAATAAACATCAGATAGAAGGGGGAATATAGCCACTAATTCACGAATAAAAGATAATAGACATCAGACGTCAGATATCAAACACCAGCCGAAAAGGGAAAGAAATAAAAACGAATTTCACTAAGGGGAAAGGAATAAACTTTACTTTAATTTCACGAATTAGGGCGAATAATTATTCGCCCCTACAATTTCACGAATTTTCGGTTAACGATTTATGCTCTCTGTGGCGTTGTCATCCCTACCTCTCTTCTTTGTCATTCCTGCGAAAGCAGGAATCTATCCTTAACCAGAATTTATCACACTGTCCCCATTAACTTTATTTCTCGAAATAGGGCAGATAATGTTATGCCCCTACGATATCTATTTGTTCTAATTTTTAATCTTCTCATTGTAATAATATATAATTTATTATATTCTAATATAGATAACATTGTAGGTTAATATAATTGTATGA
>CBDVEF010000386.1:0-1502 GCA_965372935.1 uncultured bacterium
TAATTATTTCGTCTTTAATACAATTTATTAATTTCACATTTTTACTATTGTTTCTTGTTAGTCTTTTCAATCTTTTATTTTGTTTAATAATAGTGTCGAATATTTCATAAATTTCGCTTTCTTTAAGAATTTCAAATTCACAGTTGTCCTTAATAAATTTAAAATCCGCATGAATATAATCTTCGAGATGATACCCAACTCCAGATTGGATGTCCTTTATATTATCACAAAATGTTTCAATATTTTCATTAAACCAAAATATCAGTTTTGTTAATATAAATTGGGATTGCTCTATATCCTTTGATATTTTCACCTCCTTTTCCTTAGAGAAAAGGGGAATGCTTCCCATTTCTCTAAAATATACCCTTATTGTATCATTTGCATCTTTACCGATATTATCACTTGAATCTTCATCTTCGTTTATATTCTTTCGAGACATCAAATCCAAAACTTTAATATCTTTACATTCAAGCCTTTCAATAATATCTTCAATATCATCAGACATTATTATGCTGGCAGGTAAAAAGGAATTTATCTGTTTTAATGATATCTCTTTATCTTTGCCTGCAATATTAACTAAGTCATCAACCAAATCATTAATATTAACTTTATTCGCCATCTATTCCTCCTATTTTATCTTTTGGAGATGATGCAAGATTTTAGATTGTTTACTTTCATAGTAATTGATCTCTTCATTTGATGATAGTGCCTTTGTTATCTTATCATTAATCTCTTTTAATTTTATTTTTAACAATTTCTTAGCATTGATCTTTAATGAATTCATAAGCATTTCATCTGATATCTTCTCAGAAAATATTGTCTTATACATCTTCTCTCTGTAAGATCCTGTAATTATTGTAGTAAAATCATTAAGCTCCGGTATACTCCTGTTCTTTACAATATCATAGATAATACCTCCTATTTTGTTATCCTGCAAATATTCTATGGGTATATACATATCTATATATTCGTAAAAATTATGTTTTTTATTTGCCGCATATAAAACACTAAGTATATTCAAATAAATATTACTGAGTGAGTTTTCATTTGTTATGTCTTTTGCAATTACCGCTTTTATTTTTTTATCAATAGCTGATTTAAGTAATTCAATATTGATATTAAATAACTCAGAAATCTTTTTATACCACAGTTCTCTCTTAATGGGGTCGCTAATACCATTAATAGTGGCTAATAATTCTTTGATTAAGATGTTTAGTTGGTCTATATCATTTATATCATATCTATCCTTTAAAACTGATATTTTAAAATCAATAAAATTAATTCTTTCATTAATTTTATTTTTTAAACTTTCTATTCCATTCTTCTTTATATATTCATCGGGATCCAAATTGTCATCTAATAGAACAACATATACGGACATATCCTGCTTTAAAGATACATCAATTCCCCTTTCCATTGCCCTTATCCCAGCGTGATCTGCATCAAACAGCAATGTAATATTATGTGAATATCGCTTTATTAACCTTACTTGATCACTAGTT